>CAZRIC010000205.1:0-2618 GCA_964600095.1 uncultured Muribaculaceae bacterium | reverse complement strand
CTACTTCCAAGTGACATTATTGGTACACAAATATTTAACTATTCTAATAACAGCTTTGAGACAAAAATTGGACCAATTGCGGCCAATTTTGTATTGTTAGATGAAATTAATCGTTCTAGTGCTAAAACCCAAAGTGCTACTTTAGAAGCTATGCAAGAAAGACAAATTACAATTGATGGAAAAAGATATAAGCTACCTAATATCTTTGTAGTAATTGCTACTCAAAATCCTATTGATCAAGAAGGAACTTATCTATTAGCGGAAGCACAATTAGATAGATTTTTAATGAAAGAAAAAGTAGATTACCCTACTGTCAACGAAGAAATAGAAATATTAGATAGAATTGAAAAAGATGTATTCTCTAAAACAGACTCTATTCTTACTTTAGATGATTTGGCCTTTTTACAAGATTTAACAAAAAAAGTCTATATCGATTATTCTGTAAAAAAATATATTGCGCAAATTATTTTAGCTACTAGATGTCCTCAAAACTTTATTGGAAAACAACTTGCTGAATATGTTAATTTAGGATCTAGTACTAGAGGAGCGATTGCTTTTATGGAATGCTCCAAAGCATTAGCACTAATGAATGGTAGAACACATGTTACTCCAGATGATATAAAAGCTTTACGATACAGTATTCTAAGACATAGAATCTCTCTTAATTTCTCTGCTATGGCAGATAATGTTACGGTTGAACAAATTATTGATGCAATTGTAGGAGCAATTCAAACTCCATGAAGTTAAATCATATCAATAAAATTAAAGCTAATATTTCTATCTATTCTAGTAAGAAAACTAATAACATATTAGAAGGAACTTATCGATCTGTCTATCGTGGAAAAAGTATGAACTTTGAAAATTTACGAGAATATGTTATTAACGATGATGTAAAAGATATTGACTGGAAAGCATCTGCTAGAAGCGCTGATTTATTAGTAAAACAATTTACGGCAGAAAAAAAGCATAATATTATGCTAGTAATGGACACTGGTGTAAAAATGGATGGAGACACCTCTTTAGGAGAGGCAAAAAAAGACATTGCTTTATATAGTGCAGGGACAATTGGATATTTAGCAATCAAAAATGGAGATTATATGGGAATGATTTACAATCATCAAGATACTATTATCTATAAACCATTTAAATACAATTTGTTTAATTTAGAAGAATATTTAACAGCATACGAAAAAGATAGCATTATAGAAAATCAGGAAGGATTAGAAAAAACATTAAGATACTTATATAAACATATCACTAAAAGAATGATAATTTTTGTAATAACAGATATTCAAGGTATGGAAAGTATTCCAGAAAAACTATTAAAAGAGTTAAGTGCTGTACACGATATCTTATTTATAAATATTAGTGATGCTTACATGTTTGGGGATAATGGCTTTGATTTAGACAATCAATCTTACATTCCAAATATTCTTACTGAAGATGATGAATTATATACCTTAGAGCGGACAATCAAAAAAGAATTAATAGAAAAGAATCAAGAAAAGCTTAAGAAAAATAAAATTTCTCTTACGACTATTCATAGTTTTACAGAGATTAATTCTAAAGTAATAGAATTATTAGAAAGGCACAGATATGCAGGAAGTAAATAGTATAGAATTCACTACACAATTACAAAATCCCTTTTCTTATTCCTATATCCCTATTATTTTTTTTGGATTATTATCTATTATTCTTGTATTGATTTATATTTATTTAAAGCTTAAACGAAAGACAAAAAAGGTCCCTGTTATTATAACTCCAAATTTAAAAAATCGTAATCAAATAAAATCCATCTACCTAAATAGATTAAATGAGTTATTAAGAAAAGTCAAAGAACAATCTATTACTAATCGACTAGCTTATCAAGAACTCAGTAAATTAATTAGAGAATTTACTTATGAAATGACTAGCATTAAAGTTCAAAATTATACACTAAGCGATATTGAGAAAATAAATATGCCTATTCTATATGAATTAGTCAAAGAATATTATGATCCTGAATTTTCAAAACTATCACAAGGAAATATAGTGGCTTCTCTTGAAAAAACTAGAAAGGTTATGGAATCATGGAATTAAGATACCCCATTATCCTAGTAATAGGAATTCTTACCATTGGTTTGCTTCTTTTCTTTTCTTCTAAAAGAAAAAGAAATTATACAAATGGAACAAAAATCGCAAATACAAAATATTTAAAAAATAATAAATTGTTTCAAGAAAAGTTAAAGAAATACCGTACTGTTTTGATAGTTTTAAAATCACTTTCTCTTTCTTCTATTCTAATATCTCTTATCTTATTAGCACGACCAAGTAAAGTAGATTCTAAGAGTAGTAATGAATATAATCGAGATATTGTTCTTTGTATGGATATTTCAGCTTCCGTTTATGAACTAGATGCTGACTTAGTAAAAAATTTAAAAAAGACAGTAAATTCTTTAAAAGGAGAAAGATTTTCTATCTCCATTTTCAATACTACTTCCGTAACTTTACTTCCCCTTACCGATGATTACGAATATATCTTATCTATTCTAGAAGAGATAGAAAAAGGAATTGATATAACACTTAATGGAGGGGAAAAAGTAGATAATGGTCAAATGGATTTTCAAGAATACTTTTAC
>CAZRIC010000204.1:2161-2619 GCA_964600095.1 uncultured Muribaculaceae bacterium | reverse complement strand
AAAGTCCATTTACTAAAGTTCCATGATTATTACCAATAGCAGGATGAACTACTATACCATTTGCTTTATTAACAACAATAACATCATCATCTTCATAGACAATATCTAAATCCATTTTTTCAGGATCTGCACTCATTTCTTCTTCAACATATTCCTCTATAGTAATTTTATCACCAATTTGCAATTCATAACTTGCCTTTACTGGTTTACCATTCACTAAAATATACTTTTCTTTTAACATTTTAGCAATCTTACTACGACTCATAGATAGAAGTGGCACTAAATAAGAGTCAATTCTCTCGTCTACTTTTTCTGTGATTTCAATTTCTTTCATGACCACTCCTCCTTTACACTAAGTATTATCATTCCTATTACAGATAATACTATTCCGATATCGGCAATATTAAAAATCGGAAAATAGTAACTGCCTAAAATAACTCCTAGATAATCTACTACAT
>CAZRIC010000204.1:0-2151 GCA_964600095.1 uncultured Muribaculaceae bacterium | reverse complement strand
AGCTTCATTTAGTTATCTATTTTAACATAATCTAATTTGGTTAAATCTTTATATATAAATATATATAAAATTACAGCCGAAAAGTTATTACATTTTATCATTTATTTTCATCATTTTCTTATTTAAAAGCATAAAATAATAATAAATTAATACAAGCGCTACTATTCCTAGAATTGCCAATAAAAAAACATTTCCACTAAAAAGACTCCATGCTGCACCCTCATTATGAACATTCGTTAAATAAAAAAAATGAGGTATTATTTTTATATCTGATTGATAAGGAATAAAATTAGAAACTATCATCTTTACAGCCTGATCAATTATAACAAATAAAATACTAAAAATGGTTAGTTTTTTATACATAGAATCACCTCATTCATTATATCATAAACCGTAAAAAAAAGATAATTTCTTATCTTCTTCTATAAACGGCTAAATCATAGATTTTTCCCTCATGTTTCGCGGTAATTCTATCATCTAAAACAATATGTCTATTTGCACAAATAATTTGTGTATCATTAATATGAATTAAATGTGTACCTAGTAGCATCAACTCTTTAGATAAAAGAAAGTCAAATCTTCTTCGGAATTCTCCATTAAGTAATTGATAATTAACAATAACAGCTTTCCCTTCTTTAACATATTCTATAACATCAGAAACTCTAGAAAGAGAAGCGGCTTCCATTGTTAAAATACTAAGAGTATCATCTACTATAGGTTCATAATCTTCTCCCGAAATAATTTTTGGTTCAAAATAACCACCAACATAAGGAAAACTATCTTCTAAATAAGCTTCCTCTTGTTCTATCTCTTCTGGATATTCATCTTCAATAAAATACTCTTTTAACCAAGTAAAACAACATTTTATTTTACCAATCAATAATTGAATTGTTTGATTAAAAAAATCTTCTTTTATTGGTTCTGACAATAATCTTTTTCCACCGTTCTTTTTTTGAAGTCTAAAATTTTTTCTTTTTTTTACATGTTTTCCTTGATAACCATCATAAATTTTCATAATACACCCCTTAAGCAAGATGTATTATAACATATTTCAAAATTATTGCAAATTAAAGGCCCTTATCGGGCCCTTCTTACATCATATTGTCTAGTTTTTTATCTGCCTTTTTTAAAGCATTTTTCATTACTTTTTCTGCTTCATTCATTACTGGCTTGCTATATTTTTGATAAGCAAGAACAGCGGTTGCTCCAAGAGCAACAAGTGCTATATCTTTACAGCACATTTGCATAAAAAATCACCTCTTACTAGACCTTTTGTAACTAACCGTATATAAGTCGTCACAGAAACTTATATACATTCTTATTTTGAATCATTTTTTTGTTTTTATACATCTAGATAACAAATTTTCTAATAAATCTGTTTTTCGCAAATTCTCTTGATGATTATGAACACTATAAAGAAAAGAATCTGGTTCGCCAATTAAAATTAATTTCTTTTTTGCTCGTGTAATACCTGTATAAATTAATTTTCGATATAGCATTCTTTGATAGCTCCTACTAATAGGAATGACAACTACATCAAATTCACTACCTTGTGATTTATGAATACTAATAATAAATCCATGTTTAATATTAATGAAATCTTTTGGTTGATAAGTCACTAAATTACCATCAAAATCAATAGTTATTTCATTTTTACCACTTTTTGTAGTGCTACCATGTCTAATGGAAGTAATAATACCAATATCACCATTAAAAACATTATCATCTGGAACATTTACTAACTGCAATACTTTATCATTTTCACGGAAAATAACATCTCCAACTTTTAATTCATTTTTCGTTTTACTAGGTGGATTAAATACTTCTTGAAGTATTTTATTTAAATTATCAATTCCATTTGTTCCAGCATACATAGGAGCCATAATTTGAACCTTTCTATAATCATAGCCATGTTCTAATATTTGTGTACATATTTTTGGTAAATTGGAAATAATACTATCAGAAGAACAAGTTAAAAAAGTATAGTCATCTCTTGTTCTTAAAAAATCTTGCAAATCATTTTCACGAATTTCACGAGCAAGTTCTGGAATATAACTATCCTCTTTTTGACGATATAATACATCTAATTTAATAACATCAATTAAACCACTATCAATAAAATCTTTTAAAACCATACCAGGACCAACACTT
>CAZRIC010000203.1:0-2631 GCA_964600095.1 uncultured Muribaculaceae bacterium | reverse complement strand
AAGAAAGTTCTCTTTTTAAACTATGTCCATAACTTTCTGCTTGTTCTTTTGCTTTATCAATAGAAATATAAATATCTCCCAAAACTCTTATTTCTGTTTTAACAAAAGTCTCATCATCCTCTAAAGCAAAGGAAATAACATCTGTTGGCCTATCTACTCCTCGATATTCTTTGTTGATTTTATGAATTTCTTCATTGTCCACAATAATAATATTAAATAAAACATTCTTTAGTTTTAAATACTTTAGTGCAAAATCAATAAATCCTTTTAATTCTTCTATTTCTATTAATTTTTCACCTGTATTATTAATAAGTTCATATTGATTCAAAATACTCACTTCTTTCTTCTTTTATTATACTCAATTATCCCTAATTTTACAAGTCAATAAAAAAGAAGGATACCCTTCTAATTTGTTATTCTACTACTTACAAAATGATAACTTCCATCCCCATTTTCTTCGAATGTATAAGTAACTGTCATAGCTTCTTTGATATATTTTTCTGTAAATGCTTCTATTTCTTTACTTGTACCTGTACGACACAATTTATCAAACTCTTCTATAGATACCGTTCCAATTGGTTTAGTATATTTAGAATCTGAATAGATAATATACTCTGTTGGTTTAGGAGTGCCTATAGCTGTTGAAGTTTTTGGATGTAAATCTACAAAGAAAGCTTTCTCTACAATAGTTATTGTTTTTCCTTTCTTAGAAGCACTTTCTATCTTTGAAAAATCTCCGAAAGGAGTATAAGGTCCTTCGTGTGTTGCATATTCTCCTATAAATGCTTCATCTTCTACCATATAAATACTAGTTGTATTATAAAAGCTTACAAAATTTTCATTATAGATAGAATCTTCTAGAGGAGGAATAAATAAATTGTTATCTTTCCATTTTGTTCTAAAATCAAATTTAAAATGATCCTCTTTATTTAAAGTTGCTTTTTCTCCTAACACTTTTTTCAAAGCTCTCTCTAAACTTGCTTCTGGAACTTCATAAAGGAAAAAATAGCAATCCTCCATGCTTGTTTCTTGCATATTGCAGCTTATTGTAATATCCTTGTTTTCTAATTCTAACCAAGCCATTTGATATTGAAGAGACGAACTTAACTTTTCTAATGTTACTTCTTCATTTTCATAAAATAAATGAGTATTCATATTAACGTAAGAAAATAACGTATTTACCAATTCACTATCTGTTGCAAGCGCTACTGCCTGTTCTTCCTTTTCTCCATTTCTATTTTCATTTTTTTCCAAATTATCTTTCTTTAATACCTTATCATAAACAAGATATCCTCCACCAATGACAACAATAATTGCTAAAACAATTGTAACAATTAATAATAAATTTCTTTTCTTTTTCATATTATTCTCCATTCTTAATAAACATATTTCCAATTTTTATAAATAATAAATAAATAAGTGATCCAATCATTCCTCCTAACACGTTTAAAATAATATCATCGATATCAAAAACTCTTCCTATTTGTAATTGAATATATTCAATAGTAAAAGATACTATTAAAGTTAAAAACATAATAATGATTACTCTTTTTTCTTTTAGAAAATAAGAACTAAAAAATCCATACGGAACAAACATAATCATATTTCCTAATACATTTTTAATAAATAACCTACTTCCAAAAGAATATCTAAACATCTCATGAAAAGGAGAAAAATTAGAAGATGCCCAAGAACCATCTATATCCTGAAAAGTAACCGCATAGAATAAACATAAAATATAAACTAAAAAGGTTAAAGAAAATAATTCTTTAATAATTTTTGGTTTCTCTCTTTTCTTAATTAAATAAGTGATTCTTAAAGTAACTGCAATCACACAACAGATTACTATATTGGGCATTACCCCCACTAATATATCACGAAGCGTCTCCTTCATTTTTCTCCTCCACATAGGGAGTAATCTCTAAATAATCTGTAATATTCTCATATACACTAAAAAATACCTTTAAAGTTACTCCATTATTTTCTATTTCTCTATTCATAATTTTATATTTTAATATTCGTTCTTCATCTGACAATTTTGCTTCTATTTTTTTATTGGCTAAATCAACTGCTTTTAAAGTAGCTTCCTCAATTGTTTCAATGGAAGAAATAGTATTTACTTCCTCTTGCTTTTCTTTTACAAATCGAATTGGAAAACCACGTTTTTCCAGTAGGATACTACTATAATAAATTTTATCATAAAATGGATGAAAATTAAAGAGCTCTATTAGTTTACTTAAAAATGTTAACACATATACTTCCTTTTTTATTCTTCCCTTTTAGCATATTTATTTTTTTCTTCAATTTTTAGTCTGTTCATAGTAACCAAAAGGATAAAAAACCTCTACTTCGTACCATACTTCCCCATAAATAGTTCCAAGCGCTGCTACCGTTTCCTTTACAGTACCATTTAAAGAAATGTTCCCACTAATTATAATATCTCCTTTTTTTACATAATCATTCTGTTCACGAATAATCTGACCACGAGAACCTTCTACTTTTTTAATAATAGCATTTTTCTTAGAGACAACATGTTGATAAGAATATTTTTCTTTTTCTTTTTCTATAATACGTGGTTCAAAACGAACAATATATTTAGTTCCTTTTCTTTCAATTTCTAACCATTCAATA
>CAZRIC010000202.1:0-2636 GCA_964600095.1 uncultured Muribaculaceae bacterium | reverse complement strand
TATTGATCATACGAATTTAAAAGCAACAGCAACTCTTGAAGATATTAAAACTCTATGTGAGGAAGCTAAGAAATATCATTTTGCAAGTGTCTGTGTACATCCTTATTATGTAAGACTTGCTAAGGAACTATTAAAAAATAGTAATGTAGAAGTTGGTACTGTAATAGGTTTTCCATTAGGTGCTAATCCAATGGAAGTTAAAGCATTTGAGGCTATTAATGCTATTGAAAATGGTGCTACAGAAATTGATATGGTAATTAATTTATCTGCTCTAAAGAACAAGGATTATGATTATGTAAAAGAAGAGATAGAAGAAATTAGAGATGCTATAGATGGACATACTTTAAAAGTAATTATTGAAACTTGTTATTTGGAGAAGGAAGAAATTATTAAGATGACAGAAATCTGTAATGAGACTTTTGTAAATTTTATTAAAACTTCTACTGGTTTTGGAACACGTGGTGCATCTTTAGAGGATATTAAAATTATGAAAGAACATAAAAATGAAGTATTAGAGATAAAGGCAAGTGGCGGTATTCGTGATATAGAAACAGCTGAGGCTATGATTAAAGAGGGGGCAACACGTTTAGGAACTAGCAGTGGTGTAAAATTAATGCAGGTAGATTGTGATTGCCATGATGAAAAGTGTGATTGTCATGAATAAAGTATGGTATGAAATCTATGAAGAAAATAAAAGATTAGATGAAATATTTATTAATCGATATAAAGAAACAGATCCAGATTTTATTAAAAAGAATGGAATTGAATTTTTAGTAGAATTAGGAGAATTTGTAAATGAAACCAAATGCTTTAAATACTGGACTATCAAAAAGCCAGATAAGGAAAAGGTATTAGATGAGTTTGCAGATTGTATCACAATTTTATTAACATTTTTTAATTATTTAAATTTAGATTTAGAAAATGTCGGTAGTGCTTATGATAGTACTAATATTTTAGAAGTGATCAATAATACCTATCTATTAGGGACAGATTTATTAGAAAATTATAATGAAGAATTAGTAAAGAAAATACTTGCTAATTTACTTCTTATAAGTACTTTATTAGGACTTAGTGAGGAAGAAGTAGTAGAGGCTATTTTTAAAAAGTTAAAAATTGTAGAAGAAAGATTAAATAGTAATTATTAGGAGGAATATTATGACATTATTTGAAGATTTAACATGGAGAGGACTTATTAAAGATATTAGTTCTCCCGAATTAGAAAAAAAATTAAATGAGGAAAAATTAACATTTTATATAGGAACAGATCCAACGGCGGATTCTATGCATATTGGACATTTCTCATCATTTTTAATTGCTTCTAGGTTAGCGCGTTATGGACATAAACCAATTTTATTAGTAGGTGGGGCAACTGGACTTATTGGAGACCCAAAACCATCTAAAGAACGTCAAATGATTACGAAAGAAGAAGTAGAAAAAAATGTTGCGGGATTAACTCGTCAAGCTGAGAAGATATTTGGATTTGAAGTAGTTAATAACTATGATTGGACGAAAGATATTACTATTTTAGATTTTCTAAGAGATTATGGAAAATATATTAATGTAAATTATATGCTAGATAAAGATATTATTAGTAGAAGGCTAGAATCAGGAATTACTTTCTGTGAATTTGCTTATACATTATTACAAGGAATGGACTTTGTTCATTTATATGAAGATAAAGGGGTAACTTTGCAGGTAGCTGGTTCTGATCAGTGGGGAAATATTACAACAGGTATTGAACTTGCTCGTAAGAAAAATGATGTAGAATTATTTGGTATGACTATGCCACTTGTCTTAGATTCTAATGGTGTAAAATTTGGAAAAACTGAAGGAAATGCTTTGTGGCTAGATAAGAATAAGACTTCTAGTTATGAATTATATCAATACTTAATTAATACAGATGATAAGTGTGTAATTGATTATTTGAAAAAATTAACATTCTTAACGAAAGAAGAAATAGAAAAAATTGAGGTAGAGCATAATGCTTCACCAGAAAAGAGAATGGCACAAAAAGCACTTGCTCATGAAGTAATTACTTTCTTACATGGAGAAGAGGAATATGAAAAAGCACTTCGTATTAGTGAAGTACTATTTAGTGGTAATATTAAAGAATTATCTTTAGAAGAAATTGAAGATGGGTTTAAAGATGTTCCAAACTTTATTTTAAAAGACTCTACTTTACTTGAATTACTTGTTGATAATGGAATTGCTAGCAGTAGAAGAGAAGCAAGAGAATTCTTAAATGCTGGTTCTATTTCTATCAATGGTGAAAAAGTAACTGATGAGAATATGCTTATTACTAAGGAAGTAGCAATAGAATCTAAAGTAATCATTGTAAGAAAAGGAAAGAAAAAGTATTATATGGGGATATTTGAATAAAAGAAAGATTTTCTTTCTTTTTTTTGATATAATGAGTTTGGTGATGCTATGGCTATTCATTTATTTGAGGGATTAAAAAAATTAGAAACAACAGAAGAAAAAGAATTAAGAGTGAAGAAAATAAAACCTTTAGAACCACTACATAAACCTCTTACAATATCAGGTGTTCCTACTTTAGAAGAATTGCGTCAGGAAATAGAATCGTTAAGAGAAAAGGATAAAAGGGCAATTTCTTTATTTTCTAAAATTGAAGATTT
>CAZRIC010000201.1:0-2636 GCA_964600095.1 uncultured Muribaculaceae bacterium | reverse complement strand
CCTCTAAGGAAGGAATCTCTTCTACTTTTACTTCCTTTGGAGGATTAACTAATTCTTCTATTTCATCAATTTTTGATGGAATAGACTCTTTTACTGGAACTTCTGATAAAACTTCTAATGGCAAAGACATTTCACGTAATTTCATGACAAATTCACTTTGAGCAGCTAATTTTCTATATTCCTCATTCTTTTTATACCTAGTAGGAATTACAAAAAGATTGGAAACTGCTATTTCATCTAAAATTGTTTTCAAATTTTCACGTATTACTTTATCAGCAGCATCTATTGTTTTTTCAAGAGATTGGATTGCTTGAATAAGGGCTTGTTCTTGCTCTTCATACAATGGACTTTTATTTAACATATCATATCCGACATTTAAGAAACTGTATTCATCTAAATAGCCATTAGATTTTGCACTATCTAAAATTGCTTTTAATGCTTCTACAATCTCATCATAAGTTACCATTGGATTCGTATAATTATTCATAGATATTATTTACTCACAATCTCACTCATAATTTTCTTAACATTCATCCATTCTTCTTCATCTGTGATGTTATCTAACTCATACCCTTTTTCGCCAACCACTAATTTTGAAATATACAAAATTTTATTTCCACTTTTTTGTGTTTCTCCTTTTGCATATACTAAATATTTCGTATTTTCCTCTTCATTCTCTAAAATCGCTACTTTTTCAACATCTAGTTCCAAACCATCTACGTCAATAATTCTTATCATTTCCTCTTCCATTTTTATCCTCCTACTTTACTAGAACATTATATCATTAAATACCATTATTTGCAATTACTCTAATTCTTTTTTTCATGTTTTTCCTTCTTCTCTTTACGAATTAAAAACCATTTACATTCATAACTACAAAGATCTCTAATATAGTCATCTTTAAACTTTATATCATTTCCTTTATTACATATTTTATTAATTTTTTTACAAAATCCCTTAAGACGAAGTTTTCCATAAGACCAATCACCTAATATATAATCATAAGGTTCAAAATAATCTGTATAACGTGCCTTTAGTGCTTCTAAATCAAACCCATTTTTATATTCTTCTTCTAATACCCATTCTGTATCTTCTAATTTTATATTCATTTGTCTATTCCTTTCTTATTAATACTATTATAATCGATTATCCCACATTCTTCAAGTATCATTGGATAGGCACAGATAATAACGGACTAGATAAATTTCCAGCATAATATTCTGGGACATTTCCTTGTATTAATTTCATAGCAATAGGAACTAAAGTATCAATTTGAATATTATCAGAAACAAATGGCAAAATAACTTGTAAATTTACCTGTAAATGGACATAAACTTCAATCATAGCATTATTGATTCCATAATTTGTAATTTTTGTTTCAACCCCACTAATAATATTTCCTACTAAGTTTAATTTTACTGGTATTTTAGGTCCCAAATTAGAAAATAAAGAATTATTGAAAATAACACCTAATGGAACCTCATAAAAATTTCCCTTTTTCATAGCATCTTCATATTCTAATACAATCGCATCCGATAATTCTAATTCATCAAATCTTCCTTGTTCTACATACTTTAAACTAATTTCTACCGTATTCGTAGTAATAGATAATATTTTATTTACAATAATAGAATTAAAATCAATACTTACAATTTCTCCTGCATCATTTTTAGTAAGGAGAAATAAATCATCAAAAGTTAATTCCTCTACTACTTTTCTACTAATGGCATCATTGATTAAAAAGGTAGCTATTTTTTTAGATTCATTAGTTGCATACATTAGTAGAATTGGTGTTACTTTTTTATTTAGAATACGAAAAATTACTATCAAAAATAGTAATAATAGTACTAAAATAATTTCTAATTTTCTTTTCCAATGAATTCCAATCATACTTTATTTTACTCTAAAAAATAATAAAAATGTATAAATGTAAATTGCTCGTACATATTAAAAATGGTGATAAAATGAAAATTAAAGAAATAATGACAAAAAATTTAGTAACAGCTAATCCCTATACAACTTTAGAAGAAGCTAGTAACATTATGAAGAATTATGATATTGGTTTTCTACCAATTGAAAAAGATAATGATTATATTGGTGTTATTACGGATAGAGATATGATTATAAGAGCATTCGCTAATGGAAAAAGCGCTAAAGAAACATTAGAAGATTATATGACAGATTATCTAATTACAGTTTCTAGTGATACAGAAATAGAAGATGCATTAAAAATTATGGCTAGTGAACGTATAAAACGATTAATGATTGAAGAGAATGATTCTATTGTAGGAATGATTTCTCTTTCTGATATTTTAGCTAATACCAAAGACGATGACTATTTAGAATATGTCATTGCTATATTTGAACCAATTGTCGAAGCAGAAATCTCTAATGAAATTGAGATTCCTCAAGCAGAAGTAGACGAATTTGAATTATAAAAAGGACTTTTACAAGTCCTTTTTTTATATCTTTAAATGTTTTCTAACAGCTCTCCATGAACCAAACATACCTACTAAAACACCTATTAATAATAGAATTCCAGCTACACTATAAATAAATGGCTCTGGTTTTGTTAAAGTAAAAATATTTCCAAATAATTTTCCTGCAAGCTTAACATTTTTTCATTCATTTGATTA
>CAZRIC010000200.1:0-2655 GCA_964600095.1 uncultured Muribaculaceae bacterium | reverse complement strand
ATTTATCGCTTGCATGTTAGTCATAAACATTTACTTGCTTGGGTAACTGCAGATGATGCTTCCAGAAAAACAAAAAATACTTTTTCATCTTATTTAATTCATTTTAAGATTAATTATATAATTTCTCTTTTGTTATTAGTGTTAGTGTATTTCTTTCAGAGAGACTATTTTACACTTGCGTTAGGTGTTAGTCTTATCTTCTTTGTAAGCAATACTGTTTTCTATTTAATAAGTAAAACGATTAAGCAAGATGCGAAAACGTTATCAAAGAAAGAAATGGATTCTTTAAATACTTTAGCACATGATACATGGAAATTTTATGATAAATTTTTAAAAGAGGAAAATAATTATTTGATTGTAGATAACTATCAATTAAATAGAGAGATTAAAGAAGATATTAAGACATCTCCAACGAATATAGGATTTTCTCTAATGGCACTTATTAGTGCATCAGAGTTAAATTATATTTCTTCCGAAGAAGCTGTTAATAGAATTGAAAAAATTATAGAGACAGTTGAGCAATTAGAAAAATGGCATGGACATTTATATAATTGGTATAATATTAAGACATTACAAAAAATGAATCCCCCAACTATTTCTACTGTGGATAGTGGAAACTTTGTTGCTTCTTTGATGGTAACCAAATCTTTTGTAAAAAAGTATGGTAATAAGAATTTAAAAAATAGGATTGAAAATTTAATTCAACAAACTAACTTTAAATACTTATTTAATAGAGAAGAAATGGTATTTAGCTGCGGATATGATGCTTATAATGAACAGTTAATTCCTTTTCATTATAATAAGTTTGCAAGTGAAGCTAGGCTTACTAGTTTTGTAGCAATTGCGAAAGGTGATGTTAAAAAACAACATTGGTTCTTGCTTGATAAGACATTGACTACTTTCCAAGGAAAGAAAGGATTACTTTCTTGGTCGGGAACTTCTTTTGAATACTATATGCCACTTATTTGGATGAAAGATTATCAAAATACTTTGATGGATGAAAGTTATTATTTTGCGTATTATTGTCAAAAAGAATATATGCGTACCATTGATAGTAATATGCCTTGGGGAATTAGTGAAACAGCTTATAATTTATTAGATGATTCACAAAATTATAAATATAAAGCATTTGGAACTCCTTATTTAAAATTTAGAGATAATTCTGAGGAGAGAATTGTATTATCCCCTTATAGTTCTGCTTTGGCTATTTCTAAATTTCCAAAAGATGTCTATAATAACTTACAGAAATTTAAAAAATTAAAAATGTATGGAGATTATGGTTTCTTTGAATCTTATGATTATGAAGATAAAACTCCAATATTCTCTTATTTTGCACATCATCAAGGAATGATTCTTTGCTCTTTGACAAATTATCTTTGTAATAACACTCTTCAAAATTACTTTTATGATGATATTCGTGTTCAGTCTTTTGACGTATTAAATAAAGAAAAAGTTCAGATAGAACCAATGATAGATTTAAAAATTGTAAAATATAAGAAGTATGATTACGAAAAAGAATCATTTGAAAATGATATTAGAGAATATTCTTATATTTCTTTACGTCCAGAAGTATCAGTTTTATCAAATTCTAGGTATTGTTTGCTTTTAAATGATAGAGGATCTGGATTTAGTAGATATAAGACTATTCAGTTAAATCGTTCTAGAAAAATTACAGAGCAGGAATATGGAAATTTCTTATATATCAGAGATTTAGAAAATAATAAAGTTTGGAGTAATACCTATGCTCCAACTAATGTTAAACCTGAAAGATATAATGTTGTATTTTCTTTAGACCGTATTAAATATATGAGAGTAGATAACGATATTGTTACGAATTCAGAGATTATTGTTACAAAAGGTCATAATGCAGAAATTAGAAAAATAACGATAAGAAATGTTTCTTCAAAACCTAAAAAGTTAGAATTAACAACTTATACAGAACCTATTCTTTGTGAAGTGGAAGCGGATATAGGACACCGTGTATTCAATAATATGTTTATAAAGTCTAGTTTTCATGAAGAAACAAATTCACTTATTTTAAACAGAAGAATACGTGGTACAAGAGATAAATATTACATGATTAGTAGATTATTAGTGGATAATCCATTAGATTCTTATAGTTATGAAACAGAGAGAAGTCATTTTATTTCTAATGGAACAAATTACCGTAATCCGAGCGGACTTCATGCTAAGTTAACCAATTACGTAGGAGAAAATTTAGATCCAATTAGCAGTATTCGCAATCGTATTGAGATTCCATCAAGTGAAGAAGTAACTGTTTATATGATTAATGGTTTTGGAAAGTCAGAAGAACAAGTACTATCCATTGTAAATTCTTATGATGATGAAGAAGCTATTGAAGAAGCTTTTGAACTTACTACTATGATGACTAATTCAGCAACTAAAAAGTTAGGTGTAACTGGTGCTGACGTACATTTATATAATATGATGCTTAATTATTTATATCAGACTAGTCGTATTAATTTAAATGAGACAAGAAAGCAATTATTAACGGATAATTCTTTAGGTCAAGATACTTTATGGAGTTTTGGTATAAGTGGAGATAGACCAATTATATTAGTAGAAATTAATGATATTGGTTCGGTTAGTTTAGTACAAGAATTATTAAAAACATTTGAATATTATAAAAGTAAA
>CAZRIC010000199.1:0-2735 GCA_964600095.1 uncultured Muribaculaceae bacterium | reverse complement strand
AAGCAATAGTGCGAGAATACGATGAAAAAGGAGAACTTATTAATGAAACTTTTGCTAATATTAGTGAAGAAGAGGCTGATTTAGATCAAGAGGAAGAACACCGGAAAGCATAAAATATATGCTTTTTTTAGTAGAGTTTAGTTGCGAAAGAAGAGTAAAATTGGTATACTAATATACAGAATAGATAGTAGGATTGGGGTGAAAGAATGGCTGGGAATTTTAATATTAAATTTGACGGGAATGCAGCCAGTAGAGTAGAACAATATGAATATAGCCAATCCAATTTAACGCATAATGCATCGCAAGCAAAAATGAACACAACAGGAGAAGAAATAGATTACGGGGAAGTAGAAGATTTCGATTATGAATCCTATTTAGTGAGTAATCCAATATCAGAAGCATCAGAACAACCAGAACAAAAAGTAGTAACAGAAGAAATGATAGAAGAAGTAAAAAAAGAATTACGGGGATATGGATTTACAAATACTGATATAGAAAGATTATTAAAGGGAGAAATAGCATTAGAAGATTTATATATAGAAATAGAAAATGATCCAGATGGAACAAGAAGAAGAAAAATCTATGAGTCAAATTATTTAATGAGTCTAGGATCAGAATTTAAAAGCATAGAAGCATTAAAATCAGATATTAATAAAACGAAAAGAGAACTAAGAGAAGCAAGGGAAGCTCAAGGAGCCTTTGACTTTACAGAAGAGGAAGCAGCCTATGGATTAATAATGGCTTTGGCGATGTATGGAGGAGACTTAGACGAAATAGCAGACACCTATATCATAGGCTGGGCATATGAAGATGAAAACGGAGTAACAAGATACGAATATAGTTATAATCCAAATTATTATGGAGGATTTTATGGAGCAACGCCAATCTATTATAAAGATGTATATGGGGATAGTAAGTATCTAGAAGAAATTAGAGCAAGTTTAGTAGAGACAACAAAGACAAGAGGAGTACTATGGTGGACAGAGGAATATACAGCCTATGAATGGCAAGGAACAGAAGAACAATTAGAGATATATGATAGAATAGAAGCAGCAAAAGAAGAGGCTATAGCAAATAGAGAAGCAAAAAGAGCAGAATATCAAGCAGAAATAGATAGATTAACAACAAGACAATTACAAGAAGAAGCAATATTAGACTATATCAATCAAGAATTAGACCACTACATGGAAAATGTAGATGCGTATATCCATCAACCAAATTTCATGGATAAATGTGGGATGAACGAAGCATTAAGAGAAAGAGCAAGAGAAATCAGTGCGAGTACAGAAGGAATGCAGACGTATTCGAATGATGCGATGAGTCAACCAACAAAATATGTAAGTGGAAAAGAAGATGGGATGGCAGTAATAGCAGCTCTAATCAATAATACAGGAGATTTTTATAGTTCCAGTGGATATATCTTTAGTAAAAAAGAATTTGTTCAAATAACATTATCAGATGCGACATTGAAAAATTATAGTAGTTGGCTACCATTTATGCAAGAAGAAGAAAAACAAGTATTCAACTATATCTATAATACAGAAGGAGCAGAAGCAGCCTATAATTACTTAGAGAAGATAGCAGATGAATTAGATAATAGATGGTTAATGGATAGACAACAGAAAGATGCAGAGTGGGCGAAAGAGCATCCAGTATTAGCATCCATAGGATCAGTATTTATCACGCCATTTGAAGGAATGAATGCAGCATTCCATTCCTTAGGAAGTGCCATAACAGGAAATAAAATAAGAAGAGTAGAAGTCTATAGTGCAGGAGATACATTTAGACAAGCAGTAAGCCAAGATATCTATGAGAAATATGGAGAAGGATTAGCATTTCTATATAGTACAGGAATGAGTATGGCAGATTCTATCGTATTAATAGCAGGCTGTTACGCAACAGGAGGATTGATGGGAGCAGCAGGAGTGACATCAACAGCAGCAACGACAGTAGTGAATACAACCATAAGTGCGACAATGATGGGATCAAGAGCATATGTAAGTACATTAAATGATGCATTAGATAGAGGATTAAATGATGGACAAGCAGTGACATTAGCATTTTCATCAGCCCTAGTAGAAACCTTAATGGAGTCATATTCGGTAGGACACTTAATAAATCTAGAAGGGACATTAGGGAATGCGACTAATAATATGGTAAGAAGAATAACAGCGAATATAAGTAATCCAACCTTACAGAGAATAGCAATCAATAGTGGGTATTTAGCAGCAGGAGCAATAAGTCAAGGAATCTGTGAAGGAGAAGAAGAATTTTGTACCGAAATATTAAATCATTATCTAGATGAAATGATATCAGGAGACTTAAGTAATTATAACTTATCTATCTATCATCATATGTTAGAGGGAAAGAGTGAAGAGGAAGCAAGAAAATTAGCAAATGAAGAATATCATGACCAAATACTACAAGCATTTGAAGGAGGATTCTTATCAGGAGGAATATTTGGAAGTGGAAGAATAGGAGTAGCAGAATACAATGTAACAAGAAAAGTATCAAGTGCGATAAATACAGAATATAAAGTAGCAGGATTAACAACAATGGAACAAGTACAGAGAAATCAAATAGTAGCAAGTGTATTAGGAATAGATAGTAGATATCAAACAGAATGTATCAATGCGTTAGCAGGGAATCTAACCCAAGACCAAGTATCAAGAATGAATATACCAACGTTATTAGCGATTAATGAAGCAGTAAATAATTATCAAAGATATGATTCT
>CAZRIC010000198.1:0-2763 GCA_964600095.1 uncultured Muribaculaceae bacterium | reverse complement strand
TTTTTTAACACCTTTTTTACAGATTGTAAATAAAGTTGTACCATTTCATTTTCTACGTTTGTTGTATATGGTGTTTCACTGGTTAGCACTTTGATTTCTAACCTCGAATCTATTTTTTTTAAACAATTTATAAAATCTATCTCTAAATCACTAGGAATTCTCCTAATATCCAATATCATTTCTGCAAAGCTTGGAACTTGATTCAAAGCAATACCACCTTCTAAATGAGTAAGACAAATGGAAGATCCCCATTCTTTATCTGAAGTAGGATTCTGATATTTTTCTAGTAACTTTTGATAAATAAAAAATAAAGTTGTAATAGCATTTTCTCCTTTATATAACTCTGCAGCATGTGCAGAAGATGTTGTAATAGAAATTTTTAAAAGTAGTCGTCCTTTTTCTTCTTTTACTAACTCAAAATCATTTCCACCATCTGGAATAATTCCAAATTTTGGATGATAAATTTCTAATAATTCTTTTACACAGTTGCCTCCTATTTCTTCATCACTAGTTAAAAAGATTCCTACTTTTTTATCCGTTTTTTGATTTAATAGTGCAAGTAGAGAAACTACAGCTCCTCCCTTCATGTCGAAAGTTCCCCTTCCATATAAAAGTTTATCCTTTTCTTCTAATTCATATTTTTCATGTGGTACTACATCAATGTGCGTACAAAAAACAACATCTAATTCTTTAGAATCTGTGTTGGAGATTACCATAGTTGGTTTATTTTCAAATGTATATTCCCTAATTATAAAACTATTGGGAACCATTGTTTTTACATATTTTAGTAAATTCTTCATTTCTGTCTCATTACCATCTATTGTTGGAAATGAAATAAATCTTTTCAATGTAGAAATTATTTCTTTTTCTATTTTTTTCATATATTTTTCCTTTCTATAAAAATAAGACCTATGCTTGTAAACATAGGCCTTAACTATTACGAACCTTAGATACAAGCACGACGAATAGTACTTGTATCCACGAAATTATTTTTTCGCTTAAACAAGTACTAGATGTTGCGTCTACGATTATTAGCACATACTAATTGTTTCATAATTTCCTCCTTTAACATACAAAAATAGACCTATGCTTGTATACATAGGTCTATTAATATTATGAACCTTAGATACAAGCACGACAAACAGTACTTGTATCCACGAAATCATTTTTCGCTTAAACAAGTACTAGATGCTACGTCTACGGTTATTAGCACATACTACTAAGTTCATAATATTCCTCCTTCGTTCAAAATGTATTCGTATTGTAACACACTTTATTTTTTATTGCAACTCCTCTTTTATCATATCCTATTTCAACCAATTCTTAATAAACTAACTACACATTATTAATACATTTTCCTAAACACTACAACAAAAAATAATAAAATTACCATAATCATTTTTTAAGTTATGTACACATTTTTCATTTCTACATTTATTTTTTATGCACATAGTTGTGTATATTTTATCACTTTAAATACTTCAATACTTTTGGCTTCACTACTGTATCATAATAATCTAATATTACCTGTTCATCTTCTGGAGTTTTCTCCATAGCTGTTCGACCTAACAAACACTTAGACTCCCATCCTTTAGAAGAAAAACCAGACTTTAACAATTCGTTTTGTTCTTCTAAATCACTTTCTAAATACAATACAGGAAATAAAATTTTAATACCAAGTTCTTTTCCTAAATTCTGTAATCTATCTATCATAGGTTGTTGTTCTAACATAAACTTTTGACTTATTCTAGCTCCTTCTGCAATAACTTTATAATTTCCTTCTTGTGCAATTTCAAATGCTTTAGTATACATAGCAAGTCGACATGATAAACACCTTATTTCAGAATGAATAGTTCCACCTTCTACAATATCTCCATACTTTTGTTTCCAAGGATTAAAATAGTCAAAAAAATATCCTTTTATATCAACATTGCTTAAATCATAGGGGAAATGATATCCTTTTAACTTAGAAAAAGTTCTTTTAAAAGTTAAATATGGCTTATCAGCATCCCTCATAAAGCCATTATTAAAATGTAAAAAGTCAACATAATAGCCCACTTTTCTAAGACGAATGGCAGATAAGGTACTGTCTTTTCCTCCTGAATATAAAAGAAGAGCAGTATGATCTGTCACTGTGTTATGTATTCTTCTAAGATGTTCTAGTAAATCTGGAGAAACTCTAGAAAAATAATAATAACCATAAGGCTTTTCTGAAATATCTAATTCATCTATTTTTCTTGTATACTGTAACCAATCTTTCTGTATACTTTCTAATTCTGGTAAGATAATTGATACTAACTTATTAGAAAGTTTTTCTAAAGCAATTTCCATAGGTTTTAAACTTATATCTGCATGCATTTTAGCAAATTCATCGATATCATAAAGACAAATATTTTCATCAAGAGCATGCATATAATCAAAATCACATAAAGAAAATATTTCTTCCCAATCATAATAAGAATGTTGATTTATTGATTCATATTTATCCGTAATATTTCCACTCATTAATAAAGAAATAAAAATACTACTATTTTCCCAAATAGAAGCAATATCTTCTGCATAAAAATAATTAGGAACCTGAATGAAATCATATTCCTTATTCTCGATAGAACATATATATTTTCCTTTATATTTTAATAGTAATTGATAACGTATCATAGTGTCTCCTTAAATGATTTTATTATAACATATAAATAATGAAAAAGATAAGAATTTTATTCTTATCTTTCAAAAGAAACATCATCTTTCATTAATCTTTTTATA
>CAZRIC010000197.1:0-2778 GCA_964600095.1 uncultured Muribaculaceae bacterium | reverse complement strand
AAATTATTATATTAGTAATTAGTACTATTTTAGTAGTTTTATTAATGGGAGGACTATTAGGACTACATTGGTATCATAATAGTTTAGGCCCTGTTAGTACCAACTCTGAATTAGTAAAAGTAGAGGTTTCCAGTGGTAGTACTTACGCCACTTTAGGAGAACTATTAAAAAGTAAAAATCTTATACAAGCAAAAACGAGTTATCGTATTTATTTGAAATTAAACCCTCCTAAAGAAAACTTAAAAGCAGGTACTTATTATTTAAGTGAGGATATGGGTGTTAAAAAAATATTAGATGTACTTTCTGATGGAGGTAAATCTGTTAATAGTGAGCAGATAAAAATCACTTTTAAAGAAGGAATCAATGTACGTGCTTTAGCGAAAACGATTGCTGAAAATACTAATAATAAAGAAGAAGCAGTTTATTCTCTTTTAAAAGATAAAGAATATTTAAAGACTTTGATAGATCAGTACTGGTTTCTTGATGAGGCTATTTTAAATGATAAAATTTACTATTCTTTAGAAGGATATCTTTTCCCCGATACTTATTATTTTGCTAATAAGGATGTTTCTATAAAAGATATTTTTAAAGTTTTATTAGATGAGATGGAAAAAAAGCTAGAACCATTTAAGGAAAAAATAGAAGCAAGTAAGTATAGTATCCATGAACTTTTAACACTTGCAAGTATTATTGAATTAGAATCTGCTGATAAAGAACACCGTGGAAAAGTATCAGGTGTATTCTATAATCGATTAAAGGATAGAATAAGTTTAGGAAGTGATCCTACCACTTATTATGGATTAAAAATAGAGATGTCAGAAAGAGAATTATCTAAAGAAGAATTTAATACTGTTAATGATTATAATACGAGAGCTTCTGCTATGAGTGGAAAGCTTCCAGTAGGGCCTATTTGTATGCCTTCTATTAGTTCTATAGAAGCTGCTATATCTCCAACGATAACGAATGATTATTATTTTGTTGCCGATAAAAATGGTGTTACTTATTTTACTAAAACTTATCAAGAGCATTTAGCCAAAATAGAAGAATTGAAAGCAAGTGGATTATGGTACACCCGTTAGAAATTCGAAAAAAAGCATTAGAAAATCATATTCCTATTATGCAAGATGGGGGCATTCAATTTATGGTTCAGTACATTCAAGAACATAATATTGAATCTATTCTTGAGATAGGTAGTGCGGTAGGTTATTCTGCCATCTCTTTTGCTTTAGCATATGATAAAGTAATGGTAACAACAATTGAAAGAGATGTTGAAAGATATCAGGAAGCTTTAAAAAATATTCATTCTATGGATTTAGAAAGTAGAATTACTATTTATAATGAAGATGCCTTAGAATGGGAAACAAATGGACAGTATGATTTAATTTTTATTGATGCAGCAAAAAGTCAGTACATTAAATTTTTTGAAAAGTACAAAAAGAATTTAAAAAAACATGGTGTGATTATTACAGATAATTTATCTTTTCATGGTATGGTAGAAGATCCTAGTTTGACTCATAATCGCAATACTAGGCAGTTAGTAGGGAAAATCCGTAATTATATTGAATTCTTAAAGACTAATGATGAGTTTGATACTATCTTTTATGATGTTGGAGATGGAATATCTGTTAGTATGAAAAAATGATAAGAGATTCTTATCATTTTTTTGAAACTAGACTATTCTAAAATTCTTTGATATAATTGATAAGGCGATAAAAAAAGAAAGGAGTTTTATGAGTAAAATTAAAATGTTTGCCCTTGGTGGGTTAAACGAAATTGGAAAAAATATGTATATTGTTGAAGTAGATAACGAT
The DNA here is from genome assembly GCA_964600095.1 of uncultured Muribaculaceae bacterium. Taxonomy (GTDB): domain Bacteria; phylum Bacillota_I; class Bacilli_A; order RF39; family UBA660; genus UBA5578. The sequence goes on along the minus strand of CAZRIC010000197.1, from coordinate 967 downwards.
ATATATGTATTTGAAGCGGGCTTAAAATATGCAGATGATAGTTTACTTGGAATCGATTATATTATTTCAAACTATGACTATTTAATCCAGAATAAAGATAGAATTGTTGGAATATTTATTACGCATGGACATGATGAACAAATGGGAGCGCTTGCAGATATATTAGTGGATTTAAAAGAGGTACCAGTATATGCTACTGCATTTACACTAGATATTATTAGACAAGACTTAGAAGAAGAAGGAATTACTGATGCTAAATTAGTAGAATTAAAGTTACATCGAAAAGTAAATTTTGGTAAAAATAGTATTTTTCCTATTCGTGTATCTCATTCTATTCCTGATTCTGTTATGTATGTTCTTTATACAGAAGATGGAGCTTTAGTATTTACAGGAAATTATGTAATTGATCCTTCTATGATGGGAGCCTTTAATTCGGATATTGGAAAAATTGCTTATGTTGGAAAGCAAGGCGTTTTATGTGTTTTAGGAGAATCTATTTATGCATCGCGAAATGGATTTACTTCTCCAAGTCATAGGGCACGTGATATTATAAGAGAAGTCCTAAATAAGAATGAGGGACGTATTTTAGTCAATATTATGCAGGCACAAATTTATCGTATTCAAGAATTGTTAGAAGAAGTAAAAAAGACTAATCGTAATGTTGTCATTATGGGAAAAAAATTAGAATCAATTATATTAAAGGCAATTGATTATCACTATATTTCTTTTGATAAGTCTAGAATTAAAAATATTCATGCTGTTAATGAACCAGGAATTATTGTAATTGTTTCGAATGAAAGGGAAGTACCTTATTCTAATATTAAAAGGATTATCAAGGGATATGATAAGTTTGTTACTTTAACGGAGGAAGATACGGTTGTATTTGCTTCTCCAATTTATGATAGTATTGAAGTTACATCAACACAAGTATTTGATAGTATTGCTAAAATCGGATGTAATCTAATAG
>CAZRIC010000196.1:0-2786 GCA_964600095.1 uncultured Muribaculaceae bacterium | reverse complement strand
ATATCTACATCTTCTACTTCAGGCATAACAAGAACTGTTGCTGTAGACGTTTGAATTCTTCCCTGAGATTCTGTTTCAGGAACTCTCTGTACACGGTGAGAACCTGATTCATACTTTAATTTAGAATAAACATTATCCCCTTTTACTCTAAATTCTACTTGCGAGTATCCTCCTGCAGTTCCTTCTTCTGCGTTAATTTCTTCTACTTTCCATCCTTGAGATTCTGCATAGTAAGAATACATTCTATATAAGTCACCAGCAAAAATATTGGCCTCATCTCCACCAGCAGCTCCTCTAATTTCTACAATAACATCTTTTCCATCATTAGGATCTTTTGGTAAAAGAATAATTTCAAAATCACTTTCTAGTTTTGTCTTTTTCTCATTTAAGGAATCATATTCCTCTTTTGCCATCTCTCCAAGTTCAGGATCTTTCATCATACTTTTAGCGTCTTCTATGTTTGTTAAAATACTTTTATATTCTTGATAGGCTTCATAAGCCTCTTTTAAAGAAGCTTGTTCTTTAGTTAATTCTGTTGCCTTTTTAATATCTGAAAATACTTCTGGTTTCATTAGCTCTTCTTGTAATTCTAAATATCTAGTTTCAATTGCCTTTAACCTTTCAATCATGAAAATCTTCCTTTCATTCACTTTACAAATTATACTATATTTATATTCAAAAAACAAGTAATTGCTTATAAAGAAAAGGAAGTCGAAACTTCCTATTTATTCAAAATGGCATCAATTGGTTTCATTTTTGTTATTTTTCTGATTGGGAATATAATGGAAATAGCAATAATCATAAATACAATCATAAAGATTACAACGAATTGTCTAATTGTTACAATAAAAGGCGTAAGTAATATATTTGTTCCTGACATAATTACAATATTTAAAAAGGAAGTTATTATTATCAATAAAACGGAAGTAATAATAAATGAAATAGTCGCTAAAAGAGTCCCTTCCCATATAAAGATTTTTATAATATCACTATTTCGCGCACCTAATCCCCTTAAAATACCAATTTCTTTCTTACGATAACTAATACTTGAAATCATAAAGCTACTCATTAAAATGATTGCAAAAACAATTAATATAACAAACAGTACTAAAGATATTCTTTTTAAAATTATTATCATTCTAACCATGCTTGTCACATCAAAGCTATAAGTACTTTTTAAAGAAATTTCTTCATAATATGGGAATTCCTTCATCAACTTTTGAAATTCAGTTCTTTTATTTTCAAGTATGAATATACCAGTTGGTTCTATCATTTTACTATCATATTGTCTAAATGTCTCACTTGATACATAAAAATAGTCTTCCCCTAACGTCATAAGTCCTGTAACTCCAACTATTACTAAATCATCATATCTTTCCTTCATGGATGACTTGTTATAGTGAGAATTAGAATTCATTTCCAAAAAAACTTTTTTTCCTAAAATATCATATTTTTTAATATACTCTTGGAAAAACTCTTTTTCCGCTTCTAACTGACTTTTTCCTAAATTTTGATTGATGTAAATTGTAACTTTCTCTCGATAGTCAGAATAATCAAAATTAGCTAATAATTCTAAAGGGATAACAACTTCATTCTCTTTTAAATCAGAAGTTTTTACCCACTTTTTTCCATCAAAATATTCTATTTCTTCATGGATAAGACTTGGTGATATATAAAGACCATCTTGCATCAACTCTACTTCATCAGATTTTATTTCAAAATAATATTTCCTATCTAATGGCAAAGTATTTCTAAATTTCAAATTTGATGAGAATCCCTCTAAAACATAAATTTTATTATAAATATTATTTAATTTAGCACTATATTCTTGAAAAAGAATTTGTTCTTCATTAGTAAAAATTTTAGAATCTCGATATTTTTCTACTACATTTTTATATTTTGATAAATCATAATCTATAATCCCTACGATTTTTACTTTCTCTCCATCTCCAAAAAGATACCAATGATTAGAATCAATAAGTTCTTGATAATTCTTTGGTTTATAAAGACTACCATCCTCTATTTCTACCCCAATTTTAATGATATCATCTGCTATTACATTAGATATTACAATCTCTTTTTTAGAAGAAGGCTTTCTTCCAATTAATTTTACTTTATCTAGATAGTCTATGTTTTCTACTATTTCTAATTGTAATGTTCCATAATTATAGCTATGAACATATTCTTCATCTGGCATATGAAATAATTCATAAAAGTCTGCATAGTGAGTTCCACCTTTCCATGCAATTCTATATATCAAACTACTTTTCTTAGAAATTCTTTTTTGAATATCTTCTATTTCTTCTTGCGTTAATGGCAAATTATCTTTATTCGTATAATCATCTAAATCGTCTGTATAAAAGCGATAACTTTCTACTTGTACAAATTGTTCTTCTTTATCTTCTAATAATTTAGCATGCGCTAAATTGACATCATAACTATTTAATGTATCAACAATTCCTATAAAAAGTAAAGAAAAAATTGTTAATACTATTGTAAAAAATAATTTTATTTTTTTATGTCTTAAACTACCTATTCCTAATTTAAAACTCTCTTTCCATGGTAATTTAGAAGGAATAACTTGATATTCATCTTCCTTCTTCTCAATCATTTTTCCTGCATCACTAACAATTTTTCCGTCTTTAATCTCAATAATTCTATCACCATATTGATAAGCGGCTTCTCTATCATGAGATACTACAATCACTAATCGTTCTTTACTAATTTCTTTTAATAAATTCATAACTTGTCTACTAGTTTCACTATCTAAATTTCCAGTTGGTTCA
>CAZRIC010000195.1:0-2808 GCA_964600095.1 uncultured Muribaculaceae bacterium | reverse complement strand
ATCTAATTCATATTCATAATAACGTATAATATTTTTTTGATAATTTAAGTCATATGTTAAAGGGACTTTTTGATTATTCACGAAAAATTCTAAATTACTTTTAAAATAAGGAGATTCAATTACACCAATTATCTTAATCTTATTTTCATGAATCTCTATTCTTTTAATTTTATGATAGTTATAGAAGTTTCCCATTTTATTAGATTGAATCCACAATTCAGTATCTTTCAACTCATACTTTTTATTTTGTAATGAAATTAAATGTAAGAGAGTGGATTCTTTTAAATCATCTTTAAATAAGGATAGATCAATATTCTGTAATCTTTTGGTAATATTTGCTATATAATCATCTCTATTTTTAGCATTTGCAGGATATAGACAGTTTTCTTCTAGTCTCCATCTTAAATTATTGACTACTAAATATTGAATATAAATATGATTATGATACTTTTTTAATTCTTCATCATAAAAATCATAGTGTTGTTCAAAATCTTGAATTTTTTTCTTATGAGTAATGCTACTAGCCTGTTGTCTATAATAATACCTTGCTTCCGCTACATAACCTACTTTTTTCTTTTTCATAAGAATACTAGTATCAAAATACTCATCTTCTCCATATTTTTTATGGACATCAAAAAATATATCTTTTGTATTTTTTATTGCAATATTAATTCCTGTTTGAATAACCCTATAATATTGATCTAAGGGATAAACTGCAGTTCCATTAATATATTCTTTCTTATATCGAAAGTGGATATGCTTATTGCGATTACTATAATACATGACTAATGGATAAGTTACTAAATCTACTTCATTATAGTGTTTATCAAAAAAAGAAATAATGTGTTTAATACTCTCTTTTGATAAAAAGTCATCTCCATCTAAGAAAAGAATATACCTTCCCCTAGCCATTTTTATTCCTAAATTTCTAGTTTGACTAACACCTTCATTTTTTTTGTCAATTACTATAATATTCTCATTTTCATATTTTTTTAATATTTCTAAAGTATTATCTTTAGAACCATCATTTATTAAAAGAATTTCTATTTTAGATAAATCATAATCTTGCTTTAAAAGAGAATGTATAGTCTCTTCTACAAATTTATCGCAATTATAACAAGGTACAATAATTGAAATATCATATTTCTTTTCCATATTCCACTCCTATCACTATAAAATTAATCTTTTACTAATTTTACTTTTATTTTTTGATACAAAAACACAAATCCCTTTTCAATAATAGGTACTAGATAAAGTTCTAATGCTGAAAATAAAATAGTAGAGACTATTACCAATAAATAATTAATAATAAAAGAAAAGTTTGTATAAGATGATATACTATTAATAATATTAATAAACAAATAATTATTTAAATAAATTGTTAAAGATAACTTCTCTAAATAATAGAAAAATTTGTTATTGCATTTTTCATAAAAATAAGTTTTTTCACTAAAAGCAATCATGATAGCGATAAAAAGAAGAATTATATAAAGCCAATCAAATTGTCTGCTAGTACCTAATGTATTCGCTAAAATTACAAATGAAAATAGACATACTTCTGTAACTGATAAAAAGATTGAACCTAGTTTCGTAAATTCTACTTTCTTCATTTTTTCGCACAACTCATAAACTGTTGTTCCAAGAGAAATTTCAAAAAAAGCTCTTCCTAATCCCATATAAGCAAAACCAGTCCACACTTTATGAGTTCGTAATGAATGAACAACTGTTACATCATGCATCAAATAACCACCTAAAAAAATAGCTATCATAGGAGCAACAAGACAAGAAAACGTTTTTTTATATTTTTTCATTAATGGATAAATCACTAACATAGATAATATCAAAGCAGACAAGTACCAACTAACAACAATCATTTCTCCATCTGGCAATCCTGATTGTTGCAATAAAGTTATGTCTATTAATGATCTACAGTATCTACTAAAACTTAAATCTCTAAATAGTAAAGAAGTAATTAAAAATGCACAAAATGTAAATAATAAATAAGGATAAAAGCCTTTTATCTTATTAAGAATAAAATTCCAAGTAGAATGGTATAATTCTTCTTTTTTCTTTTTTTTATCCTCACTGTATACTTTTTTTGCTAAAAGATAACCAGAAACAAGAAAGAAGAATTCAACACCAATAGAACCTGTATTAAATAATTTACCAAGGCCATACCCTTTCATAAAATTGCAATGATAAAGAAGAATTAATATAGCAAATATAAACTTCCATAAACTAATAATACCATTATGCCTATTTTTCTTCATCTAAGCTACTCCAATTTTTCTTTTCACATTTTGAAAAAAGTTTAGAAGAAGATATTTTGTTTTCATTTGTTCTTTTTTAGTTTCTTCATTACATTCCTTAATCATAGCAATAATCTCTTTAGAAGAATCATCAGAATAATGCAATCCATCAGGGCTTCCAAAGCCATCTTTCATCATTTTAGTATAGGTATCACAATAATAGAAATTTTCTTTTTCTAATTCCTTCATTAAATCTTCATTAAATTCTTTAATTTTATCATTATTAGTCATCTTTGTTTTTCTAAATTTACCTGTCTTTAAAACTTTTTCATCTACTGGATTAACAGAAATAAAGAAAAAGTTGTGTTCACTCCATTTCTCTTTCAATTTCTTATAATATTCTGCATATTGATTAACATTGCAAATAGTTTCCCCTGTTGCTTCTTTTCCTTGAGCAACACTATCTAAATCGTTAACTCCTAAATTAAATACAATTGAGAAATGTTCTTCTGGATTCTCTGCTAGTAAGTGATCAACTTCTTTTTCAGCTACATTCCAC
>CAZRIC010000194.1:0-2820 GCA_964600095.1 uncultured Muribaculaceae bacterium | reverse complement strand
TAAAGGATAATTCGCTAAATATTTTTTCATTACTTCTTCCCAAACAAAAGGAGTATAGGTTTTATTATAAAACTTATAAAGATCAAAGATAGGTGGTCCTATCTTTGCCTTATTCCAACTAATTAATTTACCACTAAAAAAATGATCTAAAGATAAATTATTATGTAAAATAACTAGTCTTATCTTCTTTTCCTCTTTTACTTTCTCATACCATTTCTCAATACTTTCCTCACAAAATTTCAACATATTATAAATAGAAGTTATATGTCTTGCTAAAAGATACGAGCTAGGACTCATGAATATTTCAGATTCTATTCTATCCATTTTTTCATCATACTGATTCTTTAAATACTGTAAATTACCTTTAATAGTATCATAAATATCTTGATATCCATATTCCTCAATTGATTTATAATGCGTTGTTTTAGTATGAAGAAGAGCAACTAAAGAAATCATATCTAATATTTTCTGATCATCTGATATAGAAGAATGCTCAACAAATTCTGTAATCTCATAATTTCCTACTATTTTTGTATTAGGATAATATCCAAAAGTTCTCTGATTCAAATAATCATAGATGGGAGATAAATTTTTTTTTATAACATATTTATTTTCCTTGGTTGTAACAATAGTAGCCTTTCCTCTTTTTTCATATTGAATTGGCTTAATATCTAAATTTCTAAGAAGCTCATTAATTTTTTTCATTTGGAATAATTAATTTATCCCCTAATGATAATTCGTTTATTACATTATATTTTCTTAAACTTTCTTCACTTATTTGATATTTTTCTAATATGGAAGAAACAGTATCCCCTTCTCTTACAATATATACTCTATATGTCATATAAGCTTCATTAGAAATACCGTCAAAGACTTTTGAAACTTCGGCTACATCCTCTTTACGATTTTCTTCTACTTTTTCATCTATACTTTCAGATAATTTTTCTTCCCTTTTTTCCTCTGGTATTTCTTTTTCCTCTTCCATAATTTTCTCCCTTTCCTCTTTTGAAACCATTTCATCTAAAGTAGGAATTTCTTCTATTATTAATGGTTTTTCTGATAGTTTATCCACTAATATATCAATATGAATAAATAGCTTATTAGAATCTATTATTTCATAATAAAAATCATCTATATCTATTACACATTTTTCTACATCATAATTTTCTTCTAAGATTCCTTGATAGGGAATATCAAAATGAAATTGTTCTTTTTTATTATTTGTTAAAAATTCTCCCTCTACTGTAAATTCACCCTTAATTGTATAATCTTCTCGTATTAAATGGTGATCCATCGATATACTAGAAATCTCGTCTATTCTATTCTGAAATATTATGTCCTTTTTAAAAGGAATTATTTTTTTCATATAATCTCTCCTATCATTAAAATTTATGTAAAAAAAAAGATTCTATGAATCTTTTTGATATCTTACTATTTTTTTCTTTACTTTGTTGTGTAGTTTCCAAAAACTTTTATCACTAACGTACTGTTCATCATCATCTTCTAAATAACTATCACTACCTGGAACTGGTTTTCCTTCATATTCACTCAATAAATTTTCATTTTCTGTCAATATTTTACGAATTCTTTTTAAAAAAATAGTATCACTTGCTAATTCAGGGATTTCATCCAAAAGAAAGTCAATTGCTTCTAAATAAGTCCCATTCAAAAGAAAGCTACAACCAAATGCCATAAATTCAGTATCTTCTAACAAATGAGAGTGACTATACAATACATAATATTCTATAATTAGAAAAGAATTTAAGAACTCTTGCATACCACTTGGATTAGAAGCATAAGCAGCATGATTAATCATTCTTGGAATAAAATTTCTATAAATTTTATTGATTAAATTAGGATAAAATGGATACTCTTCTTTATCTTTAGAGGTATTTAAAGCATTAATAATATCATTACATAATGCATATCTTTTCTTCGTTTCTTCTTTAGTTTCTTCATCACTTTGATATCTACAAAAACTAATATAATCAAATATATTTCTTGTAATATTACTAAGTAAAGACCAAGAAGAAGTATAAGCATTAATAATATCCCTAAAGGTTTCTAATAAGGCCAAAGAAGTATAGTTAAGTTCCAGTTCTTCAGCTTCTTTTAAGAAATCGGGAATATTATCACACACCATAAGTGCTTGCAAAAATTTTAAGTAAAATATTGTTGAATCTTTTGTATCCATATAATTCATAAATTCCTCTTTCTAACTTTTATTCTTGATATAATCAAATATTTCCATATAATTACTTACTGGAATAAATTCTAATTTATCTTTAACTTCTCGTGGAAGTTCTTCAATATCTTGCAAATTTTCACTTGGAATAAAAATTTTTTGAATATTATTCTGTAATGCACCTAAACATTTTTCTCTTAAACCTCCAACTGGTAATATATTGCCTCTTAAAGTCATTTCTCCTGTCATCGCTAACTGATAATTCATTTCAATATTAGCAAATGCACTGATAATAGAAGTAACCAAAGTTACCCCAGCACTTGGGCCATCTTTTGATACAGCACCTTTCGGAATATGAATATGAATATCATTATTACATAAGTCTTCATAATGAATACCAAATTCTTGATAGTGTGCCTTTATATAACTAAGCGCTAAAAACGCACTTTCTTTCATAGTATCTCCTAAAGAGCCAGTCAAAATCAACTCTCCATTACCTTTATAATAAATTACTTCTATTGGTAAGACTTCGCCACCATAAGGAGTATAAGATAAAGCACTAACTACTCCAATCTGCTTTTCTAAAGGAAATTTAGAACAAGAGAATTTTTTTCTTCCTAAATATTCTTCCATAT
>CAZRIC010000193.1:0-2851 GCA_964600095.1 uncultured Muribaculaceae bacterium | reverse complement strand
GGAAGCTCCTAAAAGAATACTTGCTAGTGAAACAAATTTACATGATATTTATCTAGAACAATTATATACTTATGGTAGTGTTGATAGAGATCCACGTATGAGAGTTATTAGTACTTCTTATATTGCCTTAGTAGATAAGAATAGATTACAGGATAAATTAGCGCCTAATGCATCTTGGTTTAATACTACTGTATTAGAAGATGAAAAGGAAATGCAAGTAACTTTAGATAATGGAACAGAAACTATTCATTTTACTATTAAGAAGACATTGAGAGGAAAAACATCAGATCGTTACAAATTTACAATCGCTAAAAATGATAAATTAGCATTTGATCATCCACTCGTAATAGCAGCTGGAATTTCTAGATTAAAAAACAAAATAGGTTATACGGATATTGTATTTAATATGATGCCAGAGTACTTTACTTTGGGAGAATTACAGCAAGTATATGAAGTAATTTTAGATAAGAAATTATTAGATCCAGCATTTAGAAGGATTATTGCTAATAAAGTAGAAAAAACTACTAAAGTTCAAAGTGGTGGAGGACATAGACCATCTGCTTTATTTAGATATAAAAAGAAGAAATAATATGGAAAGAACAATTAATAGAATTAAACTCTTTACTAATGATAATGAAGAGTCTTTAAAATTAAAAAGTAAAGTAGAAGAATGTTTAAAAAAGTATCATTTTGAAGTTGTAGAAGATAGTTATGATTTAGCTATTGCCATTGGTGGTGATGGAGCATTCCTTAGAATGATGCATAAAACTAATTTCAATAGTAAAATTTATTATGTAGGAATTAATAGTGGTACCTTAGGTTTTTTACAAGAAATTAAACCTACAGAAATAGAACTTTTTATTGCTAGACTAAATAATAATGATTTTAAATTAGAAGAAGTTAGTATTCAAGAAACTACAATTACAACGAAAAAAGAAAGTGACACTTTTTATTCTTTAAATGATATTGTTATAAGGGATAGAGATTTAAATACAGCTCATTTTTCTTTGTATGTTGATAATAATTTACTTGAAAACTTTGTAGGGGATGGTATTTTAGTTTCTACTTCTATTGGTTCAACAGCTTATAATTTAAGTTTTGGTGGAAGTATCGTTTATGGTACACTTCATACTTTACAAATTACTCCAATCGCACCTTTAAATAGTAAAGCTTATAGAACACTTCATAATTCTGTTATTGTACCAGAAGATAAAGAAATAAAAATGATTCCAACTGGAAATCCTAATTTTGTACTATCGATTGATGGGGAAAATAAAATTTATAAAGGTGTAGCAGGAATTAAAACAAGAATTGGTAGTAAAAAAATATTCTGTCTACGTATGAATGAATACAATTATTCGAATATTATCTATGAGAAATTTTTGAAATAGCAACACATTTTTAATGTGTTGTTTGTTATATAATAATTAAGTAAGGAGAAAGTTTATGTTTTTAGTAAATAGTAAAAATAAAACAACAGAAAAAATAGAAGAAATTGCTTTTAAAGATATAGGATTAAAGGAAAGAAGTGATTTACAAGAGTGGATTGCTAATAATCCAAATATTTTAGGAGAAGAATTACTAATTATTCAAAAAGAATTTTCTGGTTTTAGTGATACAAATGAAAGATTGGATTTGTTAGCATTAGATAAAAGTGGAAATCTAGTTGTAATAGAAAATAAGTTGGATGATAGTGGAAGAGATGTAGTATGGCAAGCAATGAAATATGCAGGTTATTGTTCCTCTTTAAAAAAGGAAGATATTAAATCTATTTTTGGACAATATCTTTTAAAAGTAGGCATAACTGAATCCGCGGAAGATTTAATAATAGATTTTTTAGAAAAGGAAGATTTCAGTGAAGTTCAATTAAATCAGGACTTAACACAACGTATTATTTTAGTTGCAAGAGAATTTAGAAAAGAAGTAACGAATACTGTTATATGGGCAAGAAAGTATGGGATAAAAATACAATGTATTAAAGTTACTCCTTATATGATAGAGGATAAATTAGTTGTTGATACAGATCAAATAATACCAGTTAAAGATATAGCAGATATTATGATTGGATTTGAAGAGAAAGCACAAGAAGATTTTAAAAATAAAGAAGTTTTAGCTAATTCCCAAATTTTGAGAAATGAATTTTGGCATACTTTTATTCCAATTTTTAATCAGCACTCTAATTTATTTATGGGAAGAAATATTGAATTAAATCAATATTTTCATTGGTTTAGTACTGGCGCTGGTATTAGTGGGGTTGCTTTTACTTTTGTAATAACTAAGAATTATGCTGCTGTTGAATTTGATATAGGTGGTTCCAATAAAGAGGAAAGCAAAAAAATATATGATTATTTTTTTCAATATAAAGATGAGATAGAACTTTTATTTGGTGATAAATTACTTTGGGATAGGATGGATGAAAGAAAAGCTTCTAAGATTCTTTATAAATTAAATGGTGTAAGTCTTTTTAATAAAGAAGATTGGGAAGAGATGATGAAATTTATGACAGAAAATATGATAAAATTAGAGAAGTCTTTTAGAAAATATATAGATATATATTCTAAAAAGAATAAGTAATTATGCTTTATTATTTTCTATTTATCAATCTAATATCTTTTGTTTTGTTTGGAGTTGATAAAAAAAAGAGTATAAAAAAAGAATACCGTATACCTGAGAAAGTATTATTCTTTATTACTTTCATAGGTGGGGCATTCGGTTCTTTATTTGGTATGTTTTTCTTTCATCATAAAAATAGAAAAGTAAAGTTTTTATTATTTATACCACTTTGTTGTATTTTATGGGGAACATTTTTGTTATTTAAATAAGCCTTTGAAAATAGAATTACCAATCTTTC
>CAZRIC010000192.1:0-2854 GCA_964600095.1 uncultured Muribaculaceae bacterium | reverse complement strand
TATAAACAGAAATTATTAACATCAATACCAAATATTCCTAATAGGAATTCTAATGCCAGTGGTAATAAGAATATAATAACTGCTACTATTAACCTCTTGGTAAATTTTGACGTTACTTTTTTTACTTCATCTTCATTATCGGCTGCTATTGCTTTTATAAAATCTAATATACTTAATATAATTAATAATACTGGCACTATATACCTTAGCCAATTAATTATTTTCATTACCCAATTCAAGACTCTTGATGTTAATCCACATTTTGCATTATTACTTTCATCTTCTGATATTCCATATTTATCTTTTATTTCAGCTATATCGGAATCTACATTAGTACATGCTTGAACGCAATCAGATTCATAAGTAAATGTAGTAAAAGCTGCTTTGCAAAGAGTTTCTAAAGTTTTTATTTCTTGATTTATTTTTATAAAAGTTTTTCCTTTTTCCTCTTTTTCAGAAGAAGATGCTTGCTGATAAAGTGTATTGATTTTATTAAGACGATTCCCATAAGATGTACAAGCATAATGTTTTTCGTCAACTCTATATTCTTCTTTATCGCCACTGTAAGAAGTTTTTTTACAATCACTTGCATCATATTTTCCACTAGGAACTTGTAAATCATCTATATAAATTGTCTTATAGTTATGGACTACAACATCAATGCGATCAACTTTATCAAAACATACTGTTACAGGTAAGCACTTTCCGATGCTTCCATCACTTGCAAACCATTCGTCAGCTAATGTACCACTAACTGTATATAAATTATATATATTTAATGTATTCGAAGTACTTTTAGCAGTAGCAGTTTTAGATGTAGTATCTATTAATAAATCAAATTCATCATATGTACAACTTAATGTTGGCTTTTCTGGGTCAACAGTTTGATTTTGAAAAATTAATACAGAGGAAGCATGACTATTGTTGCTGGCTAATTCCTTTAAAGCATCATTTTTTTCCCAATCTTGTTCTTCTAATGCATAATATTGCCAATTGCTATCCTTCATTTGATTACAAAAACCGCATGTAATTACAGCTCCGATATATTTAGGACACTGTTTAGAATTTACTTTACTAACTCCATTTGAATCAGAATCCCAATTTGAAATGTTTTTTCCTGAAACTTCACCATTATTAGATATTGATAATGATATTTTTTCTTTTGTTTTATCAAAGGATTGATTAAAAGTTTTTCCTGAAACATCTATAGAATAAACATATTCATATTCACAATCTTGAGCTAATACATTTTCTTGAAATAAAAAAAGAAAAAAGATGAAAAATATAATATATAAATAGTTTTTTTTCACTTTTTATCACCTATAAATATTATAACATATCCATAAAAAAAGAAAAAGATAAATTATCTTTTCTCTCTTTTAAAAATTAATTTTTGAACCTGAATTATCTACTGTACAATTCTTACCATTAACAAAGCAGTTAAAGCAACTTGTAATATCATCATTATCATTTGATATAAAGCTTACAATCATCTGTACAATTGTTATAACAAAGAATACGATAACCGCTGCAATAATTCTTTTAATAAATGTTTGTTGTCCTTTTTTAATTTCATCCTCTTTTTGAGCCATAACAGCTTTTGCCAAATCCATCATACCAAAAATGATTAATAAAATTGGTACAACAATCTTGATAATTGTAATTGCCATTGAAACAACATAAGGTAACATTCCACTAAATTTAATTCCAATATCACCGCATGTATAAGTCAAATTTGTATCTATACTTGCTAAAACTTGTAACATATTCTTCCTCCTCTAATTATAGTAATTATACTATATAGTACTATATTTGTCAATAAATGGACTATTGTATTACATAAGGATTTTCTAAAGTTCCATCACCTGTTGTATATAGTTCTTCACCACTTACATAAACAACCCAATTATAATTATTACTTTTATTTGCATTTTCTGTTCCTACATATCCTGCACTAATATAAAATACCTCATAAGTATTATCTGCATTACCAATAGTAGTCCATGAAGTTGATATTGTAGAATTCAAATAATTATAATTAGTACAAGAGCCATCTCCAACTTCTTCACAATTTTCATCTAAACTTGCCATAGGATAGTCTAATGTATTAATAGTACTAAGATATTGATTTTCTAATACTTCCGAACAATCTACATCATAAGATATTTTCATATTCTTTGTAGATCTCTTACCTACACATACATCATGTGGTATTAAATGAGCCTTATTTGCTTCATTTACACCTTCATAACTTTCATTTAAAAACTCTAATAAATAGCTATTAGCATAATCATTTACTCCACGGCTCTTTTTTAGTTCTATATTATATTTATTATCCCATATTTTTTTTGATTTTTCAGCAGGCTCTTTAATTAACTTTAAATTACCATTTTTATCAATTTTTAAAATTCTCCAAGTAAGAGTACCAAAAGATACATAATTATTAGTATTTTTACCCTTAAATATATATTCATCGTCTACTTCGTATAAACCACTCTCATATGGATTTTCAGAATCTTTTACTAATTGATCTTCTATTATTTTTTCTTTAAAATGAACAGTTTTATATTCAGAACATTGCAAATCAGGTAAATAAAGTGACTTGCCACCATTATTCATAACAGTAACAGAACCTGTGCAAGTATCATCAATCAACTTTTCTAACTTTTTTAAATGACCATCTGTTATCAAATTTTCGGTATCAATTTTAGTACTAGTACCTTCTTTTGGAATAGCATCTGGATTCTTCTCAAAATATTTCTGCGCTGCTGTAACAATTTTTTGCTCCACTTTATTATAATTTTTACCAGGTCCTGATAACATCTTAATAACAACCATAATAACTATGACTAAG
>CAZRIC010000191.1:0-2868 GCA_964600095.1 uncultured Muribaculaceae bacterium | reverse complement strand
AATACAAACGATTGCAATAACTGCCACTGCAATAATAATACCAATAATAACAAATATACTTTTATTACTATTTTTAGGTGGCTGATTCATCATATTTGGTTGTTGTGAATATCCCACAGGATTTGGTTGTGGGACATTCATATTATTAGGTTGTCCATAATTATTTGGATAGCCTTGATTTTGATTATTCATAAATTATCTCCCTCTATTCTACAATAAAAGAGATGAGATTAAATCACATCTCTATCTTTTATTTACAAATATATCCTTCATCTTCTAAAGACTTCTTTGTTGCATCATAAGATTGATCTGCTCCTGCTACACTTTCAAGATAAGATTTTTTAGTTTCTTCATCTAATTTATCAATCTCTACTTCCATACTTAAGAAAAGTTTCATGTCTTCTACGATAACTTTTACAGTCATGCCATCTTTCTTATTTTTTTCTAGTTGTTCTTCATAAGTTTTCTTTGCTTCTTCAACTTCTTCTTTAGTAGATCCTTCACCAAGAAATTGTTTTATAGTCATTTTCTTTACTTCATCTTTACTATATACAATTTTTGCTTCTCTAGTAGCATTTGTATCATTAGTACAAGTCAATGTTTTTGTATTTCCACATCCTGTTAATGTTACTACTGTTACTAATAAAGCGGTTAATACAATGAATTTTCTTTTCATTTGTTATTTACTCCTATTTTCCTATGACTCTTTATTTACAAGTATATCCATCTTCTTCAGCTTCTTTTTTTATTTCATCATAAGTTTTATTGGCTACAGTAGCTTTATCCTCTTCTGACATTTTCTCTATATCCATTTCAATTGTAGCCATTACTTTTTTTCCTTTAACTTCTACTTTGGTAGTTATTCCTTCTCCTTCAAATAAACCTGCGCCTTCTTCTTCGGCAGATTTTTTATATTCTTGAGCTTGTTCTTCTGATTCAGCTTCCATTTCTGCCTTAATAGTTGCTTTAGTTAGTTTATCCTTTGAAAATTTATAAGTATAAGTTTCTTTTTCTCCGTTCTCTGTTGCTGTACAAGTCAATGTTTTTGTGTTTCCACATCCTGTTAATGTTACTGCTGTTACTAATAAAGCAGTTAATGCGATTAATTTTCTTTTCATTTTTATTTACTCCTATCTTTCCTACTATTTACATGAATATCCTTGATCTTCAAAATATTTTTTTAGACCATCATAGCTTGTGTCTTCTCCAAATTCTTCTTTTCTTTCGTCAGCATCCATCTTATCAATATCAGCGATTTCAGAAGATACTACTAAGTTTGTTCCATCTATTTTCATTTTATATTCCATTTTTGAATCAGACTTATCCATTTCCATTAATTGTTCAAATTGCTTCTTATATTCTTCTGCTTCTTCCTTTGATTCTGCTTCAATAGTCATCTCAATAGATGCTTTAGAAAGTTGATTATCTTTAAATGTCATAATAGCAGTTTGTTTATCAGCTAAAATTAAATCTTTTGCAGTTTCTGCAGTTACTGTACACTCTAATGTCTTATTCTTACCACATCCTGTTAATGTTACTGCTGTTACTAATAAAACAGTTAATGTAATTATCTTTTTCATCATAAAACCTCCTTTCCATAACTATCCTAATCAAAGAATAGTAAAGTACTATCCTATACTTTATTTTTAGGATAACATATTCAGAAAAAAATAGCAATTAATTTCTCTAATTTTAGATTGTTTTTACTTTTTCTTTCTCTGCTAATTGTTGCTGAACTTTTTCCAAATTCTGTTGTAATTGCTGAGATAAACGGACTAAAGATTCTAGTGACATATCTTCTAAAGGAGAAACCACTTGAAATCCACTTTCCTTTATTTTAGGAATAATTCTTTCATCATTAATATGCATACAATTGACTTTTCCTTTTAAATTTTCTGGAATTACTTGTGCTAATTCCTCTAATGATAAATGAACAGGACTTTTATTATAACTAGTGTCAATATACATTTGGTCAATATTGTGTTCTCCATTATACACAATAAACTCTTTAATGATTGTAGAATCAGCAATATCTCCAGTATAGAGGGTATTTCCCAATTCATCATTAATTACAATCGCACAAGATGCAAGTGGTGTATCCCCATGATTACTCCTTACATAACGAATTGAATGAAAATTAGGGAATCTATTATCCAAAGTTTCCTCATTTACTAATTGATAGGTATCTGGCTCTAATCCAAATCCATCTAATACTCCTTGTACTTCTTTCAAATATTTCATCTGCTTAGAAATTACAATATTTAACTTTTTTCCACAACACCAATACAAATACTGTTGTAAAGTTCCTAAACTACCTACATGATCAGAATGAGTATGAGTAATAAATACATAGTACTCTTTTTCTCTTGTAAGTTTCCCATCTCTTATTAATTTTGCTGCTACATCTTCTCCACAATCAATTAAAAAGAAATTATTATCATCTTCAAAATAAGCTGCTGTATTTCCTTCTTGTGGATATAGCATAGCTCCTCTACCTATAAATTTTAGCTTCATAATACCTCCTTATTTTTATTATAGCATACTCTTAAATATTGTAAATATTGAACATTTTAGATATAATATCCTTATAGTCAAGATAAAGACTACTATAAAAGAGTTGGAAGGTGTTAAAATGAATAATGAAAAAAATAATTCCATTACTCCTGAAGAAATTACAAGAAGTAATGAAATTATCAAAAAAATACAAGACTACTATGCTGATAGAATTGTAGGACAAAAAAATTTGCAAAATTCTTTGTTAATATGTCTTATGGCAAATGGACATATTTTACTAGAATCTGTACCAGGTCTCGCTAAAACAACAGCAGCAAAAGTATTAACAGATGCTGTAGCTGGTAAATTTTCGAG
>CAZRIC010000190.1:0-2874 GCA_964600095.1 uncultured Muribaculaceae bacterium | reverse complement strand
CATTACTTTTGATAACGAGATTATTGCTATTGCTGATATCGTTAGTATAGAATTATTATAAACATTCTACATAAGTGTCAGATAAACATCTTAAGCAACATACACAATTTAAATTCATAGTAAAGAAAGAATTTGTTGAAACATATGGAAATTCACTAGTAGTATCTGTGTTAGGCGCTAAAACTCTTAAAGTGCAGCAACATCCATCTAATTTTTCTACACGAAATACGTTTGAACAAGTTGTGGCATCAACACCACAAACAGAATTGTCTTTTGTAGTTGGCATACTAAGTGGTGTTCCGTTGCATAAATATAACATTACTGGTCTAGTATTACAGTTTAATGAATTTGTGCCGCATCCTAAAAATCCTCTGTCACAAGTATCTAAACAAGTTTCTGCAGTACAAGCATTTTGTTGTAAGACATTTATAATGGCTAAAATTTCAGCTATACATTTACAAGAATCTGTATCTGTACTATTACACATATATAATCCACCCCTTCTGTTATAGCATATTCTCTAAGTCTAAAAGAGTGTGAATAAAAAACCTATTTTCTTAATGGTAAAAGAACATTTTAGCAGAAATGTTCTTTTTCTCTAGTATTGATTATTTCCCTATTTTCTAGTAAAATTAACTTAGAGACGAGGTTACTTATGAAAAAAGACTGTATCGAGGAAAGAGAAAATTATGTTATTCAAGAAAATAAAGACGGTTCTAAAATAACAGTTCGCGAATTACAATTAGAAATTTTAGATATCATGGATGAAATTCATCGAGTATGTGTGAAAAATAATATTGAATATGGTTTAATAGCAGGCTCTGCCTTAGGAATTGTTAATTATAAAGGTTTTATTCCATGGGATGACGATATTGATATTTGTGTTTTAAGAAAAGATTGGAACCGTTTTTTAGAAGCTCTCGATAAAGACCTAGATAAAAAATTTTATTTTCAATGCTTTGAAAAAGATAAAAAATTTAATGTTATTAATGGTCCACAAATGAAAATTAGAAAAAAAGATACTTATATTGAAGAAGTAAATTGGCTATTAAAAAATAGATGTAAGTCAGGAAATGGGATTTTTGTAGACGTTGTTATTTATGATAATATTGCAGAATCTAAATGGAAAGATGAAATAGCTCGTACTGTAGTAAAAGTAATGGTTCCATTTCTTGTTCTTTTCGATAATTTAAGAATTCCTCATGCACCTTTAAAAAGATTTGTTATGTGGCATTCTAATAGATATGCTAGAAAACATGAAAAAAGTTCACTTATGTCTCAACCAGTTTCTGTACCATGGGAAAAATTTTTAAAAGAACCCGTATTTCTTAAAGAAGATATATTACCTTTTAAATTATATGAATTCGAAGGTAGAAAATATTATTCCTACAATAACATTGAAAAAATATTAAAGCAGTGGTATGGCCCTAATTGTCTAAAAAAATGGGATGGGAAAAAATGGGTTGAAACATTGCCAGTAGAAAAAAGAGTTCCAAAACACACCGCTCATTTAAATCTTCATGGAGAAAACAAACAAAATTAAGGATTAGGAGTGATTTCCACTTATGAAAGGATTTTTTAAATATAGTTTTATTATTGGATGCCTTTTAAATATAATTGCCATCATAATTGGAATTATATGGCAACATGATATTGCCTTTATCTTTTCAGGAATAGGAATCATTTTTATTGGAATTTCCATTTTAGTATATATTAACAAAGATGACAAATAGTCATCTTTTAAAATGCAAAAATTAAGCTAGATAACAAAAATCCTACAATAGAACTATAAGTATACCTAGGATATTTTTGAAAGAAAAAATTCATTACTTTTAAAAATATAAATCCACCTATTCCAATACCTAAAATAAAGGGCAATATTTTCTTAATTGGAAACAAATATAAATTTCCAAATAAACTTAAAATTTCTTCATACCATCCCAATGATAAAAACAAAGAAGTGCCACTAACTCCTGGGATAATCGTAGAAAAAGATTCTATTATTCCCATAAAAAAATAAGAAACAGGGAAATTTTTATGTGGTAATAAAAATATACTAGATGTAAATAGAAAAGAAAGTAATATACATAATACTGAATTTCCTTTTTTTAATAGATTAGGGATACCTGTAATAATAAAAATTATAAATATTACTTTTAAAATTAACCCATATTGTAAAAATAACTGTAATAACAATTTACTTCCTATAATAGTAGAAAAGAGAAAACCACTACCTAAAATACCTAAATAGATTATATTTTCTTTCACATCTTTAAAGAAATGAAGAATGGCTTTCATTACTTTTTCATAAATACCTAAACGAATAGCTAATACACTTCCACTAATACCTGGAAGTATTTTTCCAACTCCTATCAGAATACCACTAAAAAATAATTTCATAATTCACCTAATTCATTTTATTCTTATTTCAAAAAAAAATAACCAAAAGGTTATTTTGCAATACTACGGAAATATCCATTTTGAACATACTTTGTTTCATTAACCACAATAAAAGCTTTCTCATCATATTTCTTTACAATATTTTCTAATTCTGATAAATGATTACTATCAATCTCTGAGAATAACATTAACTTATTATTTCCTTGATACCCTTGTGCACTCACTACGGATACTGCATATCCTTGTTCTCTTAAAGCAGCAATCACATCTTTTTTATCTTCATGAATTACCATTTGTACACCTAATTTACTATGAATAAATTTCTTAGAAATAAATCCTCCAATAAAAGTACCTGTAGCAAAACCACCTGCGTAAGAAACCGCAATCCATAAACTATTAGAAGCACTATTTAAAGCATCTTTTACTACTAAAAACCAAATCGTAACCTCAACAAATCCGATAAGGGCTGCTGTA
>CAZRIC010000189.1:0-2892 GCA_964600095.1 uncultured Muribaculaceae bacterium | reverse complement strand
TTATGAAATGAAGTGCTACTTAGAAAAGTTTGAAATACTACCAAGTGATAAAGATAAAATACTAGATAGATTAATGAAAAATGGTGTAGTTTCCGATGTTTCTTTTGTGAAAGCTTATATTTCGGATAGTATCTACTTAGGAAATGATGGTCCTAATAAAATCTATAAAGATTTGTTAGAATATCAAATAGAAGAGTCTATTATCTTAGAAGAAATGGATAAGATTGATTTATCCTATGTAAAGGAAAAGTTGCAAAAACTGGTAGAAAAGAAAGTAAAAAGTGATCATAAACATTCTAGCTATCAACTAAAACAAAAGATTCTTTTAGACATGGTAAATTTAGGCTATGATAGGGATATGATACTAGAGATTATCGAAACTATGGATTTATCCGATTCTTTAAAACTTTCTAAGGAATATGAAAAGATTTATCAAAAGTTGTCTAGAAAATATGAAGAAAAAGAATTATTTAAAAAAATACAAGAAAAACTCTATGCAAAGGGATTTGATATTCATGAAATAGAGAACTTTATAGCAGAAAAAAAATCAGATATTTTCTGATTTTTTTAGTTAGATGAAGAATTTTTTTCGCTTTCTTTTAAAGAATCTAAATACTCGTTATAAGATTTTTCAATATCACTATCTTTAATTGATAATTTATAATCTTTTCTTAAATCATTCATAACATTTAAACGAGTTACTTGATCGTCCATTTTCTTAGAAACAATTGCTTCTTTAATTTCCTCTTTAGAATCTTCTAAAGAAGGTTTGTCTGATTTAGACTTTCTTAAGATAACATGGTATCCGTAAGTTGTTTTAACTGGAGTAGTTGTATATTCTCCATCTTTTAATTTATTAGAAGCATCCCAGAATTCGCTAACAACAGTACTAGACATAAAGTTTTCAATAAGTCCTCCTGTATTATAAGTCCCATCGTCAGAATACTCTTTAGCAAGATCTACAAAGGTATCATCTAATTTATCTTTGTCAGCTTTCTTTAACTTATCAATAACTTCGTTAGCAGTTTTTAAAGCGTTCTTTCCGTCTTTATCACTTTCTTCAATTTCAATTAAAATGTGACGCACTGTTAATCTCTCAGAATAATTTTCTTTGTAGTATTCTTCTATTTCCTTATCAGTAACTTTATCTCCTAATTTCTTTTGAACAGCAAGAGTAAGCTTTCTATCTTTAATAACAAAATCTAAAAAGTCTTCTTCTGTTTCAATATTAGAGAAACCAGTCATTTGAGCAACAAGATCTTTTAATTCTACGTTCATACTTTTTGCATATTCTACATAAGTATCTACTACTTGTTGAGCATATTCTTTAATTTCATCTGTTGTTTCAATTTCTTGGTCAGCAATTGAGAAATCAATCATATTAAGTAAATAGTTATATCCATAATTTTCTTTTAGTTCAAGATATAACTCATCTGCTGTAAAATCCTTTCCATTAATACTTGCTACAATTTCTTCACCATTTTTAGTTTTTGGTATACTTTTGCCACAAGCTGTAGTTACTAACATAAGTAGGCAGCATGACAAAACTAAAACTTTATTTTTCATAAATTCTCCTTTCAAATGTACTAAATTCTTAAATGTACAAACATATCATATCAAATCCAAATACAAAATTCAACGATTTCGGTCACATCTTCACAAAATATTCATAAAATAACTGTGAAAAGACAAAAAGGAGGAATGATTTTATGTGTTGTAATTCTGGAGTATCTTCTGCGGCAATCGTACTTGTATTATTTATTCTTTTAATTATTATACTTGGAGCTTGGATTTAAGGAGGTTTTTATGGCTTGTGGAGATTCATGCAATAACAAAGAGACATCTACTCAAAAACATTGTTGCGGAAGTAATAATGGCTATGTAATTATTATTGTATTATATATTTTACTTGCAATCATTATTGGGTCATGTCTATTCTAAAAGAGGGAAACCTCTTTTTTTGACATATTTTCTTTACAATTTTTTGTAAAATGATAGGAAAGTACTAGACAAAGTGGCAGGTTTCAGGGTATAATAGTGGTACACAGTGGATGAAAGTGGTTAAAAGTGGGGTGATTTTTATGTTTATGGGTGAGTATCGTCATTCCATAGATGATAAAGGTCGATTGATCATTCCTTCTAGAGTAAGAGAAGATTTAGGTGATCAATTTATTGTTACACGTGGTTTAGAAGGATGTTTATTTATCTATCCAAAAATAGAATGGGATAACATTATTCAAAAGTACAAACAATTACCTGACACGAAAGACCGCCGTTACTTCATGAGAATATTTTTATCGGGCGCTACTGTATGTGAGCTTGATAAGCAAGGAAGAGTCAATATTCCATCACCACTAGTAGAGTATGCAGAACTATCAAAGGACTGTATTATTATTGGTGTTGACGATAGACTTGAAGTTTGGAGTAAAGACCGCTGGGATGGTTTCATTGATGCCAATGAAGCAAATCTATCAGAGATAGCTGATAACTTATTTGCAAGTAGTTTAAATAATTAGGAGGGTTTATGCATAAGAGTGTTTTACTAAAAGAATGTATCCAATATTTAAACTTGCAAGAGGATAGCCAAATTGTTGATTGCACATTAGGTTATGGCGGACATAGTAGCGAAATTCTTAAAAGAATAAAAAGGGGCTTCCTCTTTGCCTTTGATCAAGACGAGGAAGCAATTCATAGTAGTAAAAAGCGTTTAGAAGAAGTTGCCACTAATTTTGAAATTATTGCCTCTAATTTCTGTCATTTAAAGGAAGAATTAGAAAAGAGAAATATTCACCAAATAGATGGCATTCTATACGATTTAGGGGTATCTAGTCCACAGCTAGATGAAGGAGAAAGAGGATTTAGCTTTCATCAGGATGCAAAACTAGATATGAG
>CAZRIC010000188.1:0-2897 GCA_964600095.1 uncultured Muribaculaceae bacterium | reverse complement strand
TATCTAAATCTTGATTGACAGCCATTACGATATAATCTCCATTTAATTCATATTCATTATAAAAAGCAAGATATCTTTCAAAATTGGACTCTTTAAATTCTTTTGTATGTAAGATATCATGAATATCTTGATTGTAAGTGATATTTTCTTTTCCATGATTTACAAGGTAGATAATATCATAATTATCAGCTGTTTTATATTGGAAGAAGAAGTCTAAATATTTTTGCAAATTTTCTTCTTTAAAATCTTCCTCTTTTATTATATGTATAATATTTTGATGATAGTTATATTTCAGAAGAATTTTTAAACTTTTTTCTTGAAGGATACTTTGGATTTCTAAAATTTCATTAGTAGGGTATCCTTTCTTTTTTAACTGATCTTTTATATTTTGATGATTTAATAAGTATATTCCTATGAATATCCATAAAATAATAAAAAAACTAAGAAATAAAATATTTTTTTTCTTGTTATTTTTATTCAAATATTATTCCCCCTCAATATAATAGGCATAGTATTCATCAAATGTAATATTATGTTCATGAATATAAGTTGCAACATCTACTCCAACATAACGATAATGCCAAGGTTCATATAAATAACCAGTGATATAATCTTTATCTTTAGGATAACGTAAGATAAATCCATATTCATGGGCATGATTAGTAAGCCATGTAAATTCTTCAGTAGATTCAAAAGTATCATTATTAGCGCCATAAGTAGTAACATCTATAGTAAGCCCTGTTTGATGTTCTGAAAATCCTGGACGAGCTGCTGTCGCATCTGTTTCTTTTTGACCTTTTGTTGTTAAATAACGATTGTATAGATTTTCTTGATATTTATAACTACGATAAGAAGAATTAATAATGATATCTTGACCATCTTTTTTAGCTTCATTATATAGAGTAATAAATTGTTCATATGCTTCTTTTCTTAGTTTAGAATCTGTTCCATAAGCATACCAGTTTTTAATATTTTCTAAGTCCTCTGGTTCATAGTCTTCTTTTAAACGATGAAATTTATTAGTAAGTAATAAATAGTCTTTAGAAGTATCTGTCTCTACAAATCCATCATACCATTCTTTATCTGCTCCAACATTGATGATAGCTACAACATCAGTGATAGAAGTATCTGAATTTTGTTGTAGATAAGAAAGATAATTATTTAAATTCTTTTTTAAATAATATTTTTCTTTCATGAATTTTGGAATATTTTCATTGTATTCCTGATTGAGAAGAGTTTCTAATTCTTCCTCTTTTAATTTTTCTATTAGATAAGTAGTATCTTCCTCTGAATATCCACGATTTTGTAGTTTATATTCATAAGTTTTTTTATAATCTGAAACTTTTTTCCATTTGACTGCTCCAACAATTGCGACAATAAGAACAATTAAACAACCTAAAGCAATCCCAACATTTCTTTTTTTTAGTCTTACTTTTGCCATAAGTTCCTCCTATTTCTAATGTTATTCTACCACAAAATAGTATTTTTTAAAACATTTATAGAGATAGAATTTTTTTCTAATAATCGCATAGATTTTACTAGAGGTGTCAAATGAAAAAAATAATATGGATAGTAATTTCATTTTTACTAGTAATTCCAACAGTAAAAGGGGAAGAAAAAAATTTACTTGCTCCTAGTGCGAAGAGTGCGGTTTTAATAGAAGCATCGACGGGAGAAATTTTATATGAATTTAATTCTCATGAGAAATTAGCGCCTGCTTCTATGACTAAAATGATGAGTTTAGTTTTGATCATGGAAGCATTAGAAAATGGCTCTTTAAAAGAGACAGATATGATAACAGCTAGTAAGAATGCATCTGATATGGGTGGATCTCAGATTCTTTTAGAAGAAGGAGAAAAAATGTCTGTCGATGATTTATTAAAAGGAATTACGATTGCAAGTGGGAATGATGCTGTAGTGGCAATGGCTGAGGCTATTGGTGGTAGTGAAGCTAATTTTGTTACTATGATGAATAAAAAAGCAAATGAGTTAGGACTAAAAGATACGCATTTTCAAAATAGTCATGGATTAGATGCAGAAAATCATTATTCAAGTGCTCATGATATGGCTATTATTGCTAGAGAACTAGTTCAACATGAGAAAATCTTAGAATATTCGTCTATTTATGAAACCTATTTAAGGACAGGAACCGATAGGCAAACTTGGTTAGTAAATACAAATAAGTTAGTTCGTTTTAAAGATGGAGTAGATGGTTTAAAAACAGGATATACGAAAGATTCTGGTTATTGTTTGACAGCAACTATGAAAAAAGAAAATATGCGAGTTATTGCAGTAGTAATGGGAGAACCTAGTAGTACTACTAGAAATTCAGAAGTATCCAATATGTTAGATTATGCATTTGCCCAATATGGAATTCAAAAATTATTATCAAAAGATAGCATTGTAGATAATTTAAAATTAGAAAAATCAAAACAAGAAAATATTAGTGTTATTCCAAAGGAAGACGTTAGTATTTTAATAAAAAAAATGGATCCTAAAATAGTACCTACCTATGATATTTCTTATCATAAAATAAAATCTTCTATAGAACAGGGAGAAGTAATTGGAAAATTAACCATCAAAAATGACAATACTATTATTAGAGAAGTAGATTTAACGGTCTCAGAAAAAGTAAAGAAAGCTAATATTTTAGATTTGTTTTTAAGATATGGAAAAGATATTATTACAGGAAATATTCATTTTTAATAGGAGCATATAAATGCTTCTTTTTTTAATGAAAAAATTATAGTATAATGAAATTGGTGATAGTATGGGTTTGTTTGATAGATTTAGAGAAACTATTTTTCTAAAAGAAGATAGTGATTTAGAAAGACAAATACAAGAATTAAAAGAAATTCCAAATTATGAAAAAAATAAGAATATATTAAAAGATATTA
>CAZRIC010000187.1:0-2900 GCA_964600095.1 uncultured Muribaculaceae bacterium | reverse complement strand
GAGCATCCGGCTGTTAACCGGCAGGTCGTAGGTCCGAGTCCTACATCAGGCGCCATTAGAATATAAAATAAGTCCTATGTTTTAGGACTTATTTTTATTTATATAAGGAGGAGCTATGGAAAGAAAATTTACAAAAGAAATGGTAGACGAATACGCAGATAAATTATTAATTGGTCTAACAGAAGAAGAGAATAAAATGGTATTAGAGGAGTTTGATGTTATTGATGCACAGATTGATATTATCAATGCTATTCCCAATATTAGTGAAGTAACACCTATGACGCATTGTTTGGATGATTTTGTTTATGAATTAAGAGAAGATGAAGATGATGAAGAAGGATCTGTTTCAATCGATGACTTACTTGCTAACTGTGATGATTATGTAGGCGATGAAATTAGAGTACCAAAGGTGGTGGGATAATGAAATATATGGATAAAGGGATTAAAGAAATCCATGAAGCATTAAAAAAGAATGAAGTAACAGTAGAAGAACTAATTCAAGAATCTTTAGATAAATCAAAAGAAGTTCAAGAAAAATGTAATGCTTTTGTAACGATTTTAGAGGATGCAAAAGGGGTTCCTGTAACGGATGATTTATTATCAGGAATTCCTTATGGAATTAAAGATAATTATAGTACAAAGGGAATATTAAGTACTGGTTCTAGTAATACCTTAAAAGATTATGTTCCATTTTTTACAGCTACTGCTATTGAAAATCTAACACGTCATGGTGCAGTTGCTACTAATAAAACGGTATTAGATGAATTTGGTATGGGTGGAACAGGAACGACAGGTCATACGGGAGTTGTTAGAAATCCATGGGATACAACTCGTATGTGTGCTGGATCTAGTGCTGGATCTGCTGCTGCAGTAGCGGCTGGAGTATATCCTTATGCAACTGGTTCTGATACTGGAGATTCTATTCGTAAACCGGCTGCTTACTGTGGTATTGTTGGATATAAACCAACTTACGGAATGATATCAAGATATGGATTATTTCCTTTTGCTTCTAGTTTAGATCACTGTGGAGTACTTGCTCGTAGTGTAGAAGATGCTAGTATTGTAGTAGATGCTATGAAAGGTATCGATAAAAACGATATGACCAGTTGGGACTCTAAAGATATTCATCTATACGATTCTTTAACTGGTGATGTGAAAGGTAAAAAAGTATGTACTATTAAAGAAATTTGTAATTTATCTCAATATCCAAACGCTTCTTCTGAATTAAAAGAACATTTAGAGAACTTTCATAAAGCTTTAGAACACTTTAAAGAATTAGGAGTAAGCGTTGATGAGATATCAGTAGATTCTAAGTTATTAAATGCTTTAGCGTCTGTTTATGTTGTTATCTCTTGTGCTGAAGCAACTTCTAATATGTCTAATTTAACTGGAATTATCTTTGGACCAAGAGCAAATGCAGATAACTATATCGATATGATGAAAAAATATCGTACAGAAGGATTTTCTCCACTTATTAAAAGAAGATTTGTAATTGGTTCTTATGTATTACAGGCAGAAAATAAAGAAAGATATTTCCATAATGCTCAAAGAGTAAGAAGATTATTAGTAGATCGTTGGAAAGAAATATTTAAGGATTATGATGCTGTTATCTTACCAGTTGGTAGTGGACCTGCCAAACACTTAGATAATTCAGAAGATATTCTAGATGAAAATACAGCTGTATTAGAGGAACATTTACAAATCGGTAACTTTGGAGGATTCCCATCTATTACCATTCCAGATGGATTTGTGAATAACCTTCCAGTAGGACTTAATATCACAGGAAATTGTTATGATGATGGGAATGTATTAAATATTGCTTATGCATTAGAATCTAAAATGTCTTATAAAAATCAAGTAGTAAAGGAGGAAAAGTAATGGATAATTATCAAGTATTAATAGGATTAGAGATGCACTGTGAAATTAGTGAAACAAAAACAAAAGTATTCTCAAGCGCTAGAAACGATTATAGTGATACTCCAAACTCTAATATTAGACCACTCGATATGGCTTTTCCTGGAACTCTACCAGTTGTTAATAAAGAAGCTGTAGCGCTCGCTTTAAAAGCAAGTATGATTTTACATTGTACACAGCCTGATTATATTTATTTTGAAAGAAAAAATTATTATTATCCAGATTTACCAAAAGGATATCAGATTACACAAGAAACAAAACCTGCTCCTGTTGGAAGCTATGGGTATTTAGATTTTGAATGTAAGGGAGAAAAGAAAAGAGTACGTATTAACAACATTCACTTAGAGGAAGATGCAGCATCTTCTGACCATTATCCAACTTTTTCAACCATTGATTATAACCGTGCTGGAGTGCCACTTTTGGAACTTGTTACAGAACCAGATATGCATTCTGCAGAGGAAGCTGTAGCGTTCTTAGAGACAATGAGATCTATTTATCAATATGCAGGTATTAGTGAAGCAGATAGTAGAAAAGGACAAATTCGTTGTGATGTAAACGTATCTATTATGGAAAAAGATAAAGATCCATCTGATCCTAAAAATTGGGGAACGAAAGTAGAAATGAAAAATGTAAACTCTTTTGGTGGAGTAAGAGATGCTATCAACTATGAAATTGATAGACAGATAGCTCTTAAGGAAGATGGAACTTATGATGAGATGGAACAACAAACTCGTAGGTGGGATGAAGATACTTTTTCAACTATCTATATGAGAAGTAAAGCTGATGCTATCGATTATAAATACTTTGTAGAACCAAATATTCCAAAATTTAAAATTAGTGAATCTTGGTTAGAAAGTATTCGTGCTAGTATTCCAGAACTTGCTCCAGAACGTAAAGAAAAATATATGAATGAATATCATTTATCAGAATATGATTCTACTATTCTAGTAAAAGAAAAAGCTATTTCTGATTTCTATGAAGAAGTT
>CAZRIC010000186.1:1030-2909 GCA_964600095.1 uncultured Muribaculaceae bacterium | reverse complement strand
GCAGTCATCTCTGGAGAATTATCTGGATCTACACTTAGTACTGTATTAACAATTTGTACTTCATTTCTAAAGTTTTCTGGAAATAATGGTCTCATTGGTCGATCAATCATACGAGCAGCAAGTGTTGCAGCTTCTGTTGGTCTACCTTCTCTTTTAATAAATCCACCTGGAATTTTACCAACAGAATATAATTTTTCTTGATATAAAACCATTAATGGGAAGAAATCAGATAATACATTAGCAGTCTTACTAACTACAACTGTACTTAAAATAACCGTATCACCATAGCGAACTAAAACAGAACCATGAGCCTGTTTAGCAAGTTCTCCATGTTCTACTACTAATTTTCTTCCTCTAAAATCTAATTCATACACTTTTTTCATACTACACTTTCCTTCCTAGTAGATTAATACTATCATACCATACTTTTTTTATCTATCATAGTCTTTTCAAGTAAAAGACACTCAAAAAAGAGTGTCTTTGTTTTTCCCTTAAATTTTATTTTCTTAATCCTAATTCTTTAACTACAGCACGATATCTTGTAACATCGTTCTCAATTAAATAATTTAATAAGCTTCTTCTTTGGCCAACTTTTCTAAGTAATCCTCTTTTCGAATGATGATCACCTGGATGCTCTTTAAAATGTTCTGTTAAAGTATTAATTTCTTCTGTTAAAATAGCAATTTGTACTTCAATAGAACCTGTATCATTAGCATCATGACCAAACTTTTTAACTAATTCTGCTTTTTTCTCTTTTGTTAAAGCCATAACTCATTCTCCTTCCTTTGTATTATGCTTCTTCCTAGATAAAAGTCGGAGACTCTCAAATCCAAGAACAAGTACTGGATATAATATACAACAAATTTATAAAATAAGCAAGCATTTCTTATTCAAAGTTAATGTAAATCTTCTAAAGTAGCATCATAAATAATCTTTTTAACATCAATCTTTTCTCTGCTTACATGATTCGTTAATTCTTTCCACTGCTCTTCTGTTCCTCCATAGTAAATAGCTTCTGCGTTGTCAAAGTTTCTATAAAACGAATTATTTTTCTTATCTGTCTCTATAGTAGAAGGAATATAAGCATATTTTATATTACTATTAAAAGTATTAGAAGGAATAGATACCATTCCCTCTGGTAAAATGATACTCTTAACACTTCCTGATTGAAAGCCTTTATCAGCTAATTTAGTTACTTTATAATTCTGATTATCAATCGTATAACTATCACAGATTTTAATTTTTTTACTAGAGCCTGTATATTCACTTATTATAATTTCATCACCATCTAATAAATATTTAAAATCTTGAATACCAGTACATTCCTTTTCCCAAGGATTTTTTTCTAATTCTTTTTCTTCTGCGCTATTAATAATACTTATTAAAAAAAGAATGCTCCACATAACTACCAATATTATAATTTTTATCTTAGTACTCATTTTCGTAGACTTTATAACATAGTAAGTAATAACAAAAGGGAAAAATAAAATGCAAAGTAAGTAAAACCAAATAGAATGTTGCTTTTTTCTCTGTACGTCACTAACATAATTTATTTTTTCAAAAGAATTATCATGTTCTTTTCTAGCTCGTATTCTTCCTTTCTCAAATTCATATCCACTTTGCTCCATATCATCATATTTGACATGTTGCACTTCTTCATCTACTTTAAATTGGGCATGACAATATTCACACTCTATATCTTTTTGATTATTTTTTACCTTTAAAGTAGCCCCACAATTCTTACATTTCATTTCTACTAATTTCATAAATACTCCAATTAATCCTCTTCTTCTTTATCAATATCATTATCAGCATCATTTTCTAACCCAATAGAACTCAAATCAAAATATTCACTTATTTCATTATATATTTGATTCTT
>CAZRIC010000186.1:0-1020 GCA_964600095.1 uncultured Muribaculaceae bacterium | reverse complement strand
GCATTCAACTCACCAAATACTTCTTTCCACTCTTCTTCTTTAAATCCTATTAAAATAGTATTTTCTAAAATACAGATTGGTCTTTTTAATAACATACCATTAGAAGAAAGTAATTCAATCTGTTCTTCTTTAGAATATTTCTCTAAATTTTCTTTTAAGTTCAATTCTTTATAAACTAATCCACTAGTATTAAATATCTTTTTAATAGGAATAGAATATTTTTTTAACCACTTCTCTATTTCTGAAGCGCTAGGAACTTCTTCTTTAATATTTTTAAGTTCATAAGAAATATTACGTTTATTTAGAAATTCTAATGCTCTTTTACAAGTACTGCATTTTGGATACCAATATACGATCAATTTTATCACTACTTCTTTCTATTGGTTTTAAAAATTCTCTCAAATAGGATACACCATCTACACATTTTTTACCATTGCCATATTCAGCACAGCCATCACAGTAATTCTTAAAATCTTCTGAATGAACTGGTAAATAGCCATTTCTTATCATTTTTGATGCACTTTCTAAACGATTATCTATCATTCTGCCACCAATTTCGCAAGTTCTCGTATAAGACGGATGCTGGTAAAATCTATTTTTAAAATTATATCCTAATAAGAAAAATTGTTGATAAGTACAATCTAATAAATAGAATTCTTTTTCTACAAAAGCAATTACTACATAATGAGGATAAGGAAATTGAAAATGAGTACCAATATCTACTACAATTGCTGGTACTTGTAAGCTTTTAGAATTCTCTACAATTAAATTAGAAAATTCCAGACTACGAGTGCGCAAACTATCCTCTACGATATTGCAATTATAAATATCTTGAGCTTTCTTCCTTGTATAATAAACAATTTGTTCTAATAAATAGTCCTCTTTATCACGATTTAAAGATGGCTCTACTTTTGGAAATACTTCAATCATTCTAATACTCAATTTATTCTCTAGCTGAGAAACTTTTAAAAGTTCTGGAATTTCTACATCATGATTTTTAATATAGCCATAAAGTTCTCC
>CAZRIC010000185.1:0-2912 GCA_964600095.1 uncultured Muribaculaceae bacterium | reverse complement strand
AATGCCTTTATAGGGGATTCTTATTATTCTACTAACTATGAAAGAGTTTCTGTTGAAAGAGATTCTAGGATTAGAGGCGGTGTTTTAGCGTACCGATATCTAAAAGAAATATCTCCCAAGGTAGCGAAGAAGATGAAAGATAGAATTTACAGAAGGGCAAAATCTGAAGTTGGAAGAATAACACCAAATAGAAATGTTGGATTATTATTTACAACAAGAGAAGAACTATTTGATGATTTAATGAAAAAGAAACCAGAACTTCTTATCTCTTATCCGTTTTTACGTAAATTTTATTATGAAGATGGTACGAAAAAAACTTTGGCAGATGTACTTTTAGATTATAAAGGGATGAGAGATCAAAGAAAATATTATGAAGTTCGTTATTCTAGTAAAGAATTAAGGAATATAGAAGAGTATAAAGAGTTATTATCTAGAATGGCTTTTTATATTCAATTTTTAAAAAATCGTATTAGTTCGTATGAAAATACAAAGAATGATTATTTATCGATTACAACACAAAATTCTTCTTTTTTAAATGCTTGTTTAGAAGATGAGTGGCTAGAAGAAGAAAGAAATCGTTATCTTACAAAGTTTGAAAAAAAGTATGTTGTATTAATGCATTTAGGAAAGTTAAATAATAAATTATTTGGTGAAGAATTAGTAGAAATGGTAGGAAATAGTTTACCAGAAATTGAAAAAGTTTGTGCGGCGAATGGTAATTTAGGAATTATCAAAAGAACAATGATTTCTATTCAAAGAATTTGGAACCAAACTATTAAAGATGGCTTATCAAGAAAACTATTTTTAGATAAACCAATTGATAATGTTGATGTGAATTTAGTAACACTAGAAAATAGAGTTAGAAAGTAGGAGATTTTATGACACCACATATTGAAGCAAAGAAAGAGGATATTGCTAAAACAGTAATTATGCCAGGAGATCCATTACGGGCAAAATTTATAGCAGAGAATTTTTTAGAAAATGCAAGATTAGTAAATCAGGTAAGAGGGATGTTTGCTTATACTGGTACTTACAAAGGAAAAGAAATTACTGTAATGGGTTCCGGCATGGGGATGCCTAGTATCGGCATTTATTCTTATGAATTATATAAAGAATATGATGTAGAGCAAATTATACGAATTGGGACCGCAGGAGCTTACACAGAAGATTTGA
Source organism: uncultured Muribaculaceae bacterium (assembly GCA_964600095.1). Lineage (GTDB taxonomy): Bacteria > Bacillota_I > Bacilli_A > RF39 > UBA660 > UBA5578. The sequence continues at coordinate 1,739 of CAZRIC010000185.1, read as the reverse complement.
ATTTATATGATTTGTTACTGGTTCAAAAGTGCTATTCTGAGTCCAGCTTTGGAAGTACTCAAAATGGTAATGATGATCCATTTAGAGAAGCCAATTTTTCTTTAAACTTTTATATTCAGGAAGCTGCTTCTGAATTAGGGCAACACTTAACTATTTCTTGTATACATAGTAGTGATGTTTTTTATAAAGAGAATGATAACTTTAAAGAGATTTATGAAAAATATGGATGTCTTGCATGTGAAATGGAATCTTTTGCACTTTTCCATAATGCTCAAGTATTAGGAAAGAAAGCAGCTTGTATTCTTACGGTAGCTAATAGTTTAGTAACTGGCGAGGAAACAACTAGCGAAGAACGTCAGAATTCTTTGAAAGATATGATTACTTTGGCATTAGAATCTAGTATAAAGTTGTAGGAGAAAATATGAAAGTAGAAGTTCCAAAAGTGGAGTTACATGTTCATTTAGATGGTAGCGTTAGGATAAAAACGTTAGCAGAGTTAGCAAAAATTTCTTTAGAAGAAGCACAAGAAAGAGCAATTGCTAATTATCAATGTGAGAATTTAACAGATTACCTTACTTATTTTGACTTACCTTGTTCAATTATGCAGACAGAAGAAAATTTAAGAAGAATTGCGAAAGAATTAGGAGAAGATTTAAAAAAGGATAATGTTATTTATGCAGAAGTCCGTTTTTACCCTTTGGCACATATTCAAGCTGGATTAAGTTCAGAAGACGTGGTAAAATCAGTATTAGAAGGCTTGGCATGTGTAGATATTCCTGTTCGTTTAATTCTTTGTATGATGAGGCACGAGTCTATGGATTCAAATATGGAAGTAATTAGACTAGCTAAAAATTTTTTGGGAAAAGGAGTAGTTGCTATTGATTTAGCAGGTGATGAAAGTAAATATTCTACGAGTTCCTTTTTACCTCTTTTTACATTAGCGAAAGAATTAGAAATTCCCTTTACAATTCATGCAGGAGAAAGTGCATCATACGAAAGTATTAAAAGTGCGATAGAAATGGGTGCTACTAGAATAGGTCATGGAATTCATGCTATTGAATCAGAAGAAGTAATGAATTTATTAAAAACAAAAAGAATTCTTTTAGAAATGTGCCCGACTAGTAATATTCAGACAAAAGCTATCCAAAATATTAATGACTATCCTTTGTGGAATTTTTATCAAAAAGGAATTCCTGTATCTATTAATACAGATAATAGAACAGTATCTTTTACAAATTTGGAAAAGGAATATCAACTTTTAGGGAAAAACTTTCCAATTACACTAGATGATTTTTGTAAAATGAATGAAATGGCGATTAATTCCTCTTTTGCTCTTCCACAAGAAAAAGAGGAATTGATTCAAAAAATTAACCAATATTTAAAACAATTTAGTAAGTAGGTGAAAAAATGAAATATAAAAAAATAAAAGGAGAAAACTATAATTTACATGTAATAGAGACTGATAAATATAAAACAGTATTTTTAAAAGTAAGTTTTAAAAGAAAATTAAAGAAAGATGAAATCTCTATGCGTAATATGCTTATTAATGTTTTATTTGAATCTACTTGTAAGTATCCATCTAAAAGACATATGGAAATAGAGTCTGAAGAACTTTATGAATTACAGTATAGAGGTTCAAACTATGTTTCTGGAAAATATAGTATTATGGGAGCAGATGCATTATTCTTAGATTCAAAATATACAGAACCATCTATGTTAAAGGAATCTTTTCAGTTTTT
>CAZRIC010000184.1:0-2915 GCA_964600095.1 uncultured Muribaculaceae bacterium | reverse complement strand
CTACTAATCTATATACTACTATATTGAATAATTCATTAATACGACAAAATACGACTATTTGATTTAGTACAATGATACTGGTGATAGTATGAAAAAATATTTATTCTCTATATTCATTGCACTGTTAGTAGGATTTTTCTTAGCTAAATCTTTTTTGGGACAATATGATTCTTATCAAGGTATTAAATTTACTTCTAATACAGGAGAAATGCTTTATTTTATAAAATATAATTCTTATCAAAAGGAAGAAGATATGGAAAAGGGAACTCTTTCTTTAACTAATTATATTTATAAAAAAAATGGAGATGTATATGATGTTTATATAGGAATTACCAAAAGTTCAGAAAATTTAATTAAATTAAGTAATTATTATAGCTCTTTAGGTTATAATACTTTTACAGAGGAGTATTTAGTTACAAATAAATCTTTTTTAAAGGAATTAGAAAATTATGATGCTATTTTATCTACTACAGATGATGATGTGGTAATTTCTTCTATTAATAGTCAAGTATTAGAAAAATATGAGGAAATCGTGCATGGTAGTGAAAATTAAGGAATTGCCAGAATTAGAAAGGCCTTATGAAAGATTAGAGTATTATGGTGTAGAAACTTTATCCAATGAAGAACTATTAGCTATTCTTTTAAAATTTGGATATAAGAATATGTCATCCAAAGAATTAGCATCAAAAATTTTTTCTGAACTTTCCTCATTAGCGGACTTAAAAGATATTACTTATGAAAAGTTAATTTCTATTAAAGGTGTAGGTAGATCAAAAGCTTGTACTATTCTAGCTTCTATGGAGTTATCTAAAAGAATAGAAGATGTTAGTAGTGAGATTAAAAATCAAAAATTGACTAGTAGTGTTATGGTATATCAGTATTATAAATTAAAATTAGCTAGTAAAAAGCAGGAACATTTTTATGTTGTCTATTTAGATAATTCTAAAAGAGTAATTCGTGATAAATTATTATTTATTGGAACTTCTAATTATAGTATTGTTCACCCAAGAGAAATATTTAAAGAGGCTTATCTACTTTCTGCTGCAGCAATTGTTTGTGTTCATAATCATCCTACTGGTAATGTATTTCCAAGTAAAGAGGATTTAGAATTAACAAAAAAATTAGAGGATATTGGAACACTATTAGATATCAAAGTTTTAGATCATATTATTGTAGGAAAGAAAAATTATTATAGTTTTTTAGAAAATAATGATATAGGAAGTTAGGTGAATGTATGAATCCTAAAAAAGAAAATAGAAAAAAATATATTATTTTAGTGAGTGTTATTGTAATTATGCTACTTTTGTGGGCAACTGCCTATTCTATTTCAAAAGAAAGAGAGTTAACTTTTGTTGAAAAAGGTGTAAGAGATACAGTATTAAATATAGGAAATATTTTAGGAACACCAATTCGCTATATAAAAGGTAAATGGGATATTTTAAAAAATAGTGAAGAGATTTATCAAAAGTATGAAGAGATTAGGAAAGAATATAGTACATTAGAACAATATGAAGAGTCTCTTCGTGAACTTAAAGAAGAAAATGATAGTTTAAAAAAGTCGTTGGGTTTAAATAAGTCACTATCTAATTATGAGAAAATTCATGCAACTGTTATCAATCGTAGTATGAACTATTGGTTAGATTCTTTTACAATTGATAAAGGATCTAACGATGGAGTCAAAAAAGATATGGCTGTGATGGGAAATGGAGAATTAGTGGGTTATATTTCACAAGTCAGTAATAGTACTAGTACTGTAAAATTATTAACAAATTCTAAATTTGCTAATCCTATTTCTGTGAAAATCCAACTATCAGATAAGAAATACGCTTACGGATTATTAACAGGTTATGATAAAGAAAAACAAGTATATCTAGTGGAAGGAATTAGTGATTATGTTGAAATTCCTGTTTCTTCCAAAGTAACAACTACAGGATTAGGAGATAGGTTTCCAAGTGGCTTATTAATTGGAACTGTACTAGATATAAAAACAGATAGTTTTGATTTAGCAAAAATTGTTTTTGTAAAGTCATCGTTGGAAGTAGAAGATATGAGATTTGTAACTATTTTAATACGTGAGGGAGAAGAATAATGATAGTATTAATTTTTCTCATTTCTTTCTTATTAGATGGAATTCTTTTAAGCTCTATCGATATAAATACGATTTGTTATCCATTATTTACTCTTTCTTCTTTAATAATTTCTTATTCTATATTTATGAATGAAAAAAGAAAATATCTGATAGTAAGTGGAATACTAGGATTTTTTTATGATGTTTGTTATGCTAATACACTTTTCTTTCATTTTCTTTTCTTTATAGGAATTGCTTATTTAATTCCTATTATCTTTGATAGATTATCTATTAATGTAATGAATAGTTATCTAGTTGGCATACTTACTATTATTTTATACCGTATTTTTCTTTGTTTGTTTTTTGTAGTGTTCGGTTTTTCCAATTGGAATATAGAAATATTTTATAAAAGTATTCTTTCTTCTATTATTATAAATAGTATTTATTTAGTTCTTTTTTACTTTATTGTAAAAAAAATTAGGAAGAATTTAAAAAAGAAAAAATATGAGTTGTTGAAAGTTAAAAAAGTAGAACAATAAATTTGTAAAAATGGAATACATTTGTTCGATAAAACTATTGACAACTTTTTTTGTGCGTAGTATAATGAGGACATAAACAATTGAAGGAGGAAAAAATATGGTAAAGACATCTGGTGATAAAACTCTTGATCAAGTAATGGCAGATATAGAAAAACAATTTGGAAAAGGTGCCGTTATGAAATTAGGAGAACACGAACATCAAAAAATAGATACAATTCCTAGTGGTTCGATTGCATTAGATGCAGCTCTTGGAATTGGTGGATATCCAAAGGGAAGAATTATAGAAATTTATGGACCTGAATCAAGTG
>CAZRIC010000183.1:0-2919 GCA_964600095.1 uncultured Muribaculaceae bacterium | reverse complement strand
TCTTTTTCTTTTCTCTTATTAAAGTAGCATATGGTTCTGTTAAACTTAGTACTTTCATTTCATCACCTAGTTTTATTATACTATAAAAAAAGATTTAATTCTTGTTTTAAATAAGATATAATAGAAATAGGTGGAAATTATGAAATTATTAAACTTAAATATTTGTATTAAGATGGATAATACTAAAGAAGTAATTGACTTTTTAAAAAAAGAAAAAGCAGATATTATTACTATGCAAGAGGCGATGCATGGAATAGAAGATACTTGTTTTCCTATGTATCAATCAGAAAATCAATTAATTGAATTAGAAGAATACTCTTCGTTTGCTTTCGCGCCTTTATTTATCGCTAAAGGAGTAACTAAAAATGGTGAAATGACTAGAGATTTTGGTGGAAAAGCAGAACAAGGATCGTTACTATTATCAAAATATAAAATTAAAGAACATACAAATGAATTTTATTATAGAGAATATAAATATGAATATGATGCGACAAATTTTAAAAAAGAAGATTGGTGCCGATCTATTCAGAATGCTATTATAAAAATAAATGATAAAGAGTTACAAATTATTAATGTTCATGGAATATGGAATGAGGGAAAAATAGGTGATGATAGAACAATAGCTCAGTCAAACTTTATTCTTTCTAAATTGCGAAAAGATATTCCGGCTATAGTTGTAGGTGATTTTAATTTACTTCCATCAACAGATAGTATAAAAATATTAAATAGAGAATTAATAAACTTAGTTGAGAAATATCATATTGAATCTACTAGACCTACATTTGATGATGGATTAGATAGAGGAAATTTAGTATGCGATTATATTTTTGTCAATAATTTAGTACAAGTTAATGATTTGCAAGTTTTAGAAAGTTATGTATCTGATCATTTACCTCTTCTTTTGGATTTTGAGATATAAATATGAAAGAATTATTAGAAATTGATAGTCTTGTTTATCAATGTAATAAATGTAATAATTTCGTAGAAAAGTTTCCAAAAGAAAGCACTGTATTTTTAGGAAAAAATAATGATATTGTTTTAATAGGGGAAGCACCTGCTAATAATGGTTGGAGAAAAAGTCATTTACTTTGGAGAGATTCTAGTGGAAAAATGCTTCCTAGTGGAGTAATTTTACAAAAATTATTTGATATTATAGATAGAAATATACTAGAAACTACTTTTTTAGAAGCTGTGAAATGCTACCCTTTAGAAAGAAAAAGCTTGAAAATATGCTCTTTAAATTGTAAAGAAATTATGAAAAGACAATTAGAGATTTTAAATCCTAAATTGATTATTACATTAGGAGAATTTCCAGCGAGAGTATTATTAGACTTTTCTTTTAAAAAGTTTAGTGAAGTAGTTGGAAGTATCTATGAAGTAAATGGGTATAAAATATTACCTATTTATCATCCTAGTCCTATTTCTCCAAAGAGTTATAGTGGAAATGTACCAATATTTGAAAATTTGAAGGGAATGAAATTATGGAAAAATTAACATCAGAAAAGGCTTTAGAATTACTTACTAAGGGAATTATTGTAGAACCTGGTGATTATCAAAAACATGAAAATAGATGGATCAATCATTGTATCAATGTGGGAATTGCTGCTGAAAGAATCGCAAAAAAGTTAAATTTAGATTCAGATTTCGCAAAAGCATTAGGTTATGTTCATGACATTGGGAGAAGAATTAGTCATCCAAAACATCCTATAGAAGGATATTATTATATGAAAGATAAAGGTTATGCAGTAGAATCAGGAATTTGTTTAACTCATTCATTTATTGATAATGATATTTGTATGACAATAGGAGGGGTTCCAAAAGGAGATATATCGCTATTCTTATCTCATTATTTATCTACTCATCCTGTTACTCCTTATGATAGAATTATTCAAATCTGTGATTTATTTTGTACGGAGAAAGGATTTACTACCTTAGAACATAGGATATTAGATATTACTAAAAGAAAGGGAACGACTGAATATTCTAAAATGCATTTTCTATTAGCTTTGCAAACACAAAAAAGACTTGAAGAACAGATGGGATGTTCTTTATTGGAATTATTTCCAGAAATACCTGAAGAGGATTTAAAAAATAGAAATCAAGATTATGAAAATTTGCTTTCTATTATAGAGGAAGCTACAAAAAATAAAACGAAGAAATATTAAAATAGTAACATATAAAAAAACGAATAATATAAAATTATTATTCGTTTTTATTATTATTCACTTGGTTCAAATTTTATTGGTTCATATACAGTACCAGTAAACCAAACTTCATTAGTATCTTTATCTCTAATAATGAAAAGATATGGATTATCAAATGTTAAATCAATTTTCTCAACAGGAACATCATACAAATAATCAAATCCACAATCTGCAGCCCCTGCGCCTCCTAAAGATGTAGAAGATGCGGCTTTAATTCCATTGTTAGATAATTCGATGTTTGTTTTGTGAGATACTTTATCTATAATAGATTTACTAGAAGATAAATTTGATAAATCTGCTTTGCTAGAATCAAAAATATTTGTTATTCCTAATTCTTGTAAGTCTTTCATTAAATCTAATTCATATTCAAATTTAAACATAGGAATATAACCATTTATTTCTGTAATTACCCCTTCTTTGAAATTATCTAATTCAATAGATTTTAAGTTTTTAATTAAAGTATTAATATCTTCGGCTTTTACATTTTTAATATAATTATCAAGACTATCTTTTTTAGGCATAATTCCTACATATTGTAGTGTAACACCATCATAAGTTTTTAAGTCTTTAGCAAATATTTTTACATTATCGTCAGTATAAAAACTGAAGTCCGTTGAACTACTGATATCTTTGTAACCTTTATTAATCTCTTTCATATATTGATTAACATAGGTATTTTTATCAGGTTCATTGGCAAGACCATTACAAGAATTTG
>CAZRIC010000182.1:0-2923 GCA_964600095.1 uncultured Muribaculaceae bacterium | reverse complement strand
GAAGGGATTCGAACCCCTGACACTCGCCTTAGAAGGGCGATGCTCTATCCAGCTGAGCTACTGAGACATACCCGTTCCCAAGGAACAAGTACATTATACAATAAATTTCTTTATTATTCAAGAGATTTTAAGGTAGTTTTCGCAATTTCTTGATTATTTACTTCAAAAATAACTTCTTCCACATCATAGTTATCATAAATAGACAATGATATAGTGTAAAGAACTTCTTCTAAAATATCTTTTTTATCAAAATCATTAAAAATATTTTCATTAAAACATACTACCATTTTTTTATCGTTAATTTTAAAATTTAATAGATTCGTTTTGCTATTTAAGAAACTCATTAGATGATTTTGTGTTTTAGAACTACTTAATTCATCAATAATAATTTCAATTTTTTCTCTTTGATCATTATGAACAGTTGTGATAGGTGTATAAAAATAATTATCATTATATTTATGAATGTAAAATACGGTAGTGGAAGTTATATTTTTTGTGCTTGTTAAATCATATTTTTTATTGATTCCAATTTCTCTATTTAAAGTAGATGGTAAATTAATTTTATTTTGTGGTAATTGTGTAAGAATCTTTCCATCCAGATAGAGAATAATATAATTTACATTTTGAATACTTGTTAAAGTATATACAAGTGCTTCTAGAGTTTTCTCTTCTAGCTCTTTAGAAGTATTTAAAAAATCTTTAGATAAATCTACTTTTAAAGTATTTTGAAATAGAGAAATTGAATTTATTTTAGTATTACTGTTAATGATTGGTTGAAATCCACTAGGGATTTGGTCACTATTTTTACCTTCTATAATCATAGTTTGAATTAATTCTTTTGCTAGTTCTTCTGTTTCTTGAGTACTAACCTTTATATTTGTTTTACTAATATAATTGTTATTATCTAAAAGATAAATGGTATGTGTTTTAACATTTACACTAACATATTCTATGCTGGAAGGTATCTTTATTTCTTTACTGGAAGGAGTGGGAATTAAGTAGATAAGAAAGACAATCATTAGGACAATAGAAGAGGTAATAATCTTTTTAATGGACATTTTCTTTAACATAGTTCACCTCAGTAAAGTATATGAAAAAAATGCATAGAAATGCATTTTATAAAGAGATTTCTCCCAATCTTAATAATTCAACAACAGCAGCAGCGCGTCCCTTTACTCCTAATTTTTGAATGGTGTTAGAGATATGATTTCGAACTGTTTTTTCACTAATACTTAATGTATTAGAAATATCTCTAGTTGTATAATTTTGTATCAATAAATCAAATACTTCTTTTTCTCGATTTGTTAAAATATTTTTTTTCATTATTCCCTCACTTCCTGATAGGGTGGTTTATAATATTCATAATATTTTATGAGAAAAAGTTTCTTTTGTGTATATTTGCTTCTTATTTTTGAAATTTTATTGTAATATTTTTAGAAGTGTCGAATTGTTCTTGAACTGTTCGCATTATATTGTTAGCAAGAGTATTGTCATGTTCTTCCTTTTGAACAATTACCTCAATATTATTGCCATCAATTTTGACAAAGGATTTTAGTTGATAATCACTTTCAATTTTAGCTTCAATTGATTCTTCACCACTTCTATTAGAATTGAGTTCCTTAATTTTTTCAAATGCTTTATTTTTTTCTTCTACTGTACTTTCTGCACTACTAATTATTTTCTTTAAGGTAGATATCTCTTCTTCCATCATTTCGTCAGATTCTACTCTAAGAGCGACTAAAATACTACTTTCTTCTACTTTAGCGACCGGTGTAGAAGGAGAGGATTCCTTATTTAATTTTTTATTTGTAATTAGTAGTTCTGGTGGCATTGTAATATAATATACACTTAATACTAAAATTAAACTAAATAATGTTAAAAACCAAACTCCTTTTTTATTGATCATAATATTCCTCCTAAATCTGTTACAGTATATGTAAAAAATATTCTTCTTATTACTAATATATTCTTTTTTAAGGAAATTTGTGATAAAATGAATATTAGAGAGGATGATGAATATGTCAAAAATAAAAGATGTAATAGGACGAGAAATTTTAGACTCTAGAGGAAATCCTACTGTAGAAGTAGATGTTATTTTAGAGAGTGGAATTATGGGTAGAGCTGCTGTTCCAAGTGGTGCTTCTACTGGTGAAAGAGAAGCATTAGAGATGCGTGATGGCGGAACTCGTTATATGGGAAAAGGTGTATTGAATGCTGTTAACCATGTAAACCATGAATTAAGAGATTTAGTAATTGGCATGGACGCATTAGATCAAAAAGCATTGGATTATGCTATGATTGAACTAGATGGAACAGAAACAAAATCTAGATTAGGTGCAAATGCTATTTTAGGTGTTTCTATGGCTGCTATGAAAGCTGCTGCACAATATAAAGGATTACCACTTTATCGTTATATTGGAAATGGTAGTACACAACCTAAACCAATGATGAACATTATTAATGGTGGGGCTCATGCAGATAATAAATTAGATTTTCAAGAATTTATGATTATCCCACAAGCAGATACTATTAAGGAAAGAGTAAGAATTGGGGCAGAAGTATTCCATAATTTAAAGAAAGTATTAAATGCCAAAGGATATGCTACTGGTGTTGGTGATGAAGGTGGTTTTGCACCAGACTTACAGAGTAACGAAGAAGGCTTTGAATTAATTGTTGAAGCAATTAAAAAAGCTGGTTATGAACCAGGTAAAGATGTTTGTTTAGCAATTGATGTAGCAGCATCAGAATTCTATGATAAAGATTTAAAGAAATATAAATTACGTTGGTCAACAGGAGAAGAGTTCACAACAGATGAGTTAATTAATTTCTATGAAGAATTAGTTAATAAATATCCAATTATATCTATTGAAGATCCAGTAGATGAAAATGACTGGGAAGGATTTAGAAAAATTACAGAAAGACT
>CAZRIC010000181.1:0-2925 GCA_964600095.1 uncultured Muribaculaceae bacterium | reverse complement strand
ATCTTACTTTACGTTATTCAACTTTATGATATTATTAAATACGAAGGGACTAAGAAAAAGTATATATTACTATTTATTACTTCCTTAATGGTAATATTATTCAGAAATAATGGCCTTTATACAGTTCTACTTAGTATGACTTTCTTACTTATTTTTGAAAAACGAAAAAGAAAGCCAATACTAGCTATATTATTCCTTTTAATTGTATTTCATATAGGTTATGGAAAAGTTTTATTACCAAGCCTTAAAATTAGTAATACTAGTATAAGAGAGGTTTTATCTATTCCTTTTCAACAGACTGCTAGAGTAGTAAAACTTTATCAAGATGAAATCCCAGAAGATGAAAAGGAAGTAATTGATTATTTACTAGGTTTTGAAACATTAGGAGAAAGATATGAACCCTATATTTCTGATCCTGTTAAAAATGAGTACAACAAAGAAGCAACGAGCGAAGATTTAATAAATTATTTTAAAGTATGGTTTCAAGAATTTTTTAGATATCCAGTAGATTATTTAGATGCGACAATTAGTAATGTCTATGGCTATTTTTATCCAAATACTTCTAAGTGGTATATTTACACGGATTATAATACTAAATTAAAAGAAGCTGGTTTTGATTATCATTTTATTATGCCAGATTGGGTAAGAAAGCCACTTATTGATTATGGTGAAAACTTCCCTTATATTCCTATTGTTGGTATGTTTGTAAATATTGGTTTTGTAGTATGGATTTATTTTGTAATGTTAGGGTACTTATTAGTCAATAAAAAGTCTAAGTATTTGCCAGTATTACTTCCAGCTTTCTCTTTAATATTAGTTTGTGTAGCAAGTCCTGTAAATACTTATTTTAGATATGCACAACCTTATGTATTTGCTTTACCAGTTACTATGTTTTTACTATATCAAATTCTTACCAAGGAAAATAAGAAAAAGAAAAAAGAAGAAATATAAAAATAATATTTCTTCTTTTTGTATATATTTAAATAGGTGATAAAATGAGTAAATATGTAATTCTTAATCCTACTCATGGAGGAACAGATTCTGGAAAAACAAATGGAAGTGTTAAAGAAAGTGATTATACTTTAAAAATAGCAACTGAAATTAGTAGGCTATTAAATGGTGCTGGGATTGCTAATAAGATGCTTAGAACAGGAGATCAGACGATTTCAAGGGAAGCACGTATTAACAGTATAGTGACCGATAGTCCGGATTCTAAAGATACGATTGTATTATCAATTGGGATGGATAGTGCGGATGCAGGAATTGAAATTATTTATGCTTTAAGAAATACTGATAAATTAGCTTCTATGCTTGCTAATAATTTAGAAAATACAGGCTATGCAGTTTCTAAATATTATGCTAGAAGGTTACCTGGAAATACTAGTCAGGATTTTTATGATATTTTAAGAGAAACAGGAAAAAGAGAATCTCTTATTATTGATTATGGAAATTTAAGCGATGCTTCTTTTTTAGAAAATAATTGGCAGCAGTTAGCAGAAGTTACTGCTAAAACACTTCAGAATTATTTAGGTACATCAGGTAACTTTTATACTGTCAAACAAGGTGACAGTTTATATAGTATAGCAGTTAAATATGGTATAACTGTTAGTGATTTACAGAAAGCTAACAATCTTGGAACAAACTTTCTTTCTATTGGTCAAAAGTTACTTATTCCTGAGATAATAGAAGAATCTCCAATTCCACCAACAGATAATACTTATACTGTAAAGAGTGGAGATACTCTTTATAGTATTGCTGGAAAACATGGTATTACCGTAGATAGTTTAAAAACAGCTAATAATCTAACTAGTAATAATTTAAAAATTGGTCAAAAACTTATAATACCAAGTAGTAGTACACCAAATAATTCTGTGACTTATATAGTAAAGTCTGGCGATACTTTGTACGGAATAGCTTCTAACTATGGAGTTAGTGTGGAAGAACTGAAAAAAGAAAATAATTTAGATACTAATTTGTTACAAGTCGGACAAAAGTTAGTCATTCCAAGTTCTAAGTCTTCAGCAGATACTTCTAAAACATATACTGTCCAAAAAGGTGATAATCTATATAATATTGCGAATAAGTATGGGGTAACAGTGGATGCTATTAAAAGTCTTAATGGTTTAAAGAATAATCTTCTGCAAATTAATCAGGTTTTAAAAATTCCTTCTAGTCTTGCTGCATCTAATAATAATCAGGTGTATACTGTAAAAAGTGGGGATAATCTTTATAATATCGCACAAAAATATAATGTAAGTGTTTCCTCTCTTATGAGCGCTAATAACTTATCAAGTACTCTATTAAAAATTGGTCAAAAGTTAATAATTCCTTAGATAATTAGAATATTGTTTGGTTGCTTTTTCTAGGTACATATATTATAATAATCATTAGAATGTAGGTAGATAAAATGGAATTTGTTACATTAACAGAAGAAGAATTTCGAGAGTTTTCAGATAAGCATCCATTAAAGAATTTTATTCAAACTCCAGAAATGGCTCATATTAGAAAACAATTGGGATATGAGTATTGGTATATAGGAGTGAAAGAAAATAGTGAAATAAAAGCAGCTACAATGATAGGCGCTAAAGTTACTCATTTTGGTAAAAAAGAATTTTATGCCCCAAGAGGATTATTAATAGATTATGAAGATTTTAACTTGTTACATTTTTTTACGACATCTATTAAAAAGTTCGTTAGAGAAAATGGTGGATATGTTTTTAGAATTGATCCTTATTATTTAACAAAAGAAAGAGATATTGATGGTAATGAAGTAAGGGAAGGTTTTAATCATTCTATAGGAATTGAGAATTTAAAGAAGTTAGGCTATAAAAAATGTAAAAGTATTTATCAAGTTTTTACTGATATGTTTTCGAAAGATTTACATGCACGCCAAGAGGGTGGTGTTGTGGGGTGTGCGTGTGGGGG
>CAZRIC010000180.1:0-2940 GCA_964600095.1 uncultured Muribaculaceae bacterium | reverse complement strand
TACTATATTAACAGTTATTTTATTAATTCTTGGGGGAATTTATTTCAGTCAAAATGGATTTAATTTGGGAATAGATTTTAAAGGAGGATCTAGCATTTCCTTAACTTCTAGTTCTGAATTATCTGTTGATGAGGTGAAGAAAGATATAGAAGAGTTAGGATATTCTATTGATAAAATAGAATCTATTGATAACAATTCTATCTATCTTACTGTTTCTGATATTTTTGAAGCAGCTGATAATGATAAAGTTGAAACATATTTCTCTGAAAAGTATGAAAACACAACTACTTCTATTGGTGCTGTTTCTAATATTGTTAAAAAGCAATTATTGGAAAATGCTATTAAATCTTTAATTTATGCTTGTATTGGCTTAATTATTTATGTTTCTTTAAGATTTACATTTAACTATGGTATTAGCTCTATTGTTGCTTTAACACATGATATATTGGTAGTTGTAATTTGCTTTAGTATTTTCAAATTAGAAGTTACAACAATCTTTATTGCTGCTATCTTATCAATTGTTGGATATTCTATTAATAATACCATTGTTGCTTTTGATAGAGCTAGAGAAAATAAAGAAAAATTATACAGAAATAAAATTAAGAGTATTGAAGAGTTAAAGAATTTAGTAGATGTTACTTTGAAAGAAGTAATTAATCGAAGTTTACTTACCTCTTTTACAACTTTATTACCGGTTCTTTCTCTTATCTTTTTAGGATCTCATGAAATTATTAATTTTAATTATGCCTTATTAATAGGTTTACTTGCTGGCACATACTCTTCTTTATTTATTGCACTTTATGTATGGTATCTATTTGAAAAAAGAAGAATTGGAAAGCCAGAAAAAAAGAAATGGTATGAAGTGGATACAAAAGATGAAATAGAGGAATTAAAAGTAAAAGGAATTAATTGTTAATTCCTTTTTCTTTCTAGTTGTGATATAATTTTACTGTAGGTGAAATTATGAAAGAAAAAGGGAATAATGAAAAAAGTATTGTTAGTTTAGTAATAGCAGGAATTTTGCTAGTTCTATTAGTTATTTTTTATTATATAGTTATTTCTAATAAAAAGGAATTAACCCAAATAATTGCTCTTGTTATAACTGGTCTTTTTTTGCTAGCAAATATTTATTATATTGTGAAAAACAATAATATTATGAAAAAATCTAAGAAAATGGTAAAGAAGGTAAAGCCTAGTCTTCCTAGTCAAAATCCTTTAGAAGTTTATCTAATATCTTCTATTTGGAAACATCAAAAGATAACTATCGGAAAAGGGCAAATTTCTTCGGCTCTTTTATATGAGATTAGTGAAGAAAACATTCTTTTTGATAAAGAAACATTATCTATTTCTCCTAAGTTAGATTTAGATAACTTATCTTTTATAGAGAGTTATCTTTTAGAGACTGTTTTTTTAGATTCTGTTTCTAATCAACAAAGTAAAAATCAAAAATTAATGAAATTAAAAAAAATGCAGAAAGAAAAAACAGCATTGCCTTTAGTAAGTATTAGTGAAAATATTACAAAAAATATTCGTAATAAAGATGCGGTTCATTCTCTTACTTTGAAAATAACGGATTATTATTTTGAAACAGTTGAAAATGATTTTACAGCTTTATTAACGATTTTAAGTGTTGGAATAGCTTTCTTTAATTTAGTAGAAGCTATTACATTTATGTCTACACCGACTGTTATCAATTTCTATGTCCCAGTGGTATTTGCTCTATTATTAGTAGCAACGATTACTAGTAAAAGTCGGGAAAGAGTTCTTTTAAAGGAAAATCAAGTAGAGGAAATTACAAAAGTATTAAATTATATTTCTTCTCTTTCTACGAAAGAAATAACAGCAAGTGATAAAGTTTACTTATGTAGTTTAGGCTTATCATCTAAAGAAGAAAGGGAACAAATTATAAATCTCTTTTGCATAGAATAGAAAAAAATCCTTTTTAGGAGTAGAGGGGAATGAGAATATGCGAAAAGATAATCCAAAATTAACTTTTGATGAGTTATATGAAAAAGTTTGTACATATATTACGAAAAATGAGGAACGAAAACTAATATCAAAAGCATATTTATTTGCTTATGAAAAGCATTTTGGTCAAAGAAGATTGACAGGCGAGGATTATATAGTACATCCTTTAAATGTTGCTTATATCTTGTCGGATATTAATGCAGATGCGGCAACCATTTGTGCGGCTATTCTCCATGATACGATTGAAGATTGTGACTGTACTTATGAGGAAGTAGAAAAAAAGTTTGGAAAAGAAGTAGCAGATTTAGTAAATGGTGTTACTAAAATTAATAAATTAAAATTTACATGTGATAATGAAGCTATGATTGCTAATCATAGAAAAATATTAGTGGGCCTTAGTGAAGATGTTCGTATTTTAATTATTAAACTTGCTGATAGATTGCATAATATGAGAACTCTTTGGATTCTATCAGAGAAAAAACAAAAGGATAAAGCAAAAGAAACATTAGATATTCTAACTCCAATCGCTCATAGACTTGGTATGAATCAAATTAAGAGTGAACTAGAGGACTTATCCCTTCGCTATTATAAGCCAGATGTTTACTTTTCTATCGTTGAAAAATTAAATCAGACTAGAAAAGAACGTGACCGTATAGTAAATGAGATGATGGAAAATGTAACAGACTTATTAAATAAGAATCATATTACGCATGAAATTAAAGGGCGTGCTAAAAGTATTTATAGTATTTATAAAAAGCTTGATAAGGGAAAACGTTTTAGTGATATTTATGACTTATTGGCGCTTCGTGTATTTGTTAATACAGAGCAAGAATGTTATCAAACACTAGGAATTATTCATTCTAAGTATCGTCCTATTCCTAAAAGATTTAAAGACTATATAGCAATGCCTAAAACCAATATGTATCAATCTTTACATACTACTGTGTTTGGATTAGAAGGTTATTTATTTGA
>CAZRIC010000179.1:0-2941 GCA_964600095.1 uncultured Muribaculaceae bacterium | reverse complement strand
TACTACTTATTTAATGCCAAAGATTTCGAAGAAAACTATAAAAAATTATATGGAAATAAAAACACTCTAATAAAAGAAAATTTTAATATTCGTATGTTATTACAATGTACTTACTATCAAGATTCTGATCAGTATATCTGTCATAACTTTGAAACTGGTTGGTGGGCAGATGAAGCAGAATTTACCAAATTGATAAAAGCAGAAAAAGTCAATAATCAAATGATATTATACGACTACTATGTATGGGGAACACCTAATGGAAGTTATAAAGATTTTAAGAAAACAATTAAAATTAGTGATAAAGAAATTTGGAATAATGAAAAATTAGTAGAACAAGGACAGCTTTATAAACATATTTTTAAAAATAATGGAAATGGTGAATATTATTGGTATTCATCAGAACCTGTCAATAGTTTAGAAGACTAAAAAAATAGATAAGAAATCTTATCTATTTTTCTTGTAACATAATAAGAGCTAATTCTAATGCTAAATAAATGATTTTTTCGTTTTCATCTAATCTATCATCATTTCCTAAACTTCGTTGATCCCATTTTGTACTATCTAAATTATCAGCAGCATAGAAGAATTGAAATAAATCTTTCTTTCTAAATTCAGATACAACTCCCATAGCAGAACATTCCATATCAACGCATAGACAACCTTGTTCTTTTCTTTTTAATACTTTATCTCTTGTTTCTCTATAGGGAGCATCCGTTGTCCATACTTTTCCCTCTACATAAGAAATACAGTTATCTTGTAATATCTTTATAAATTCATTTTTATATTTTGCATTCACAGAAATTTCTTCACTTGATTTTTTATAATGATAACTTGTTCCCTCATCACGGATTGCAGATGTTGGAATAATTATTGCTAAATCTTCAATATTTTTATCTAGCACACCACAGGTACCAAACATAATTAATTTTTCTAAACCTTGTGCCATAACTTCTTCATAAGCAACAATGCAGGCAGGTGCACCAACCCTAGACATAAAAAGCGCAATTTCTTGATTTTTATATATTATTTTATAAATAGGAATTCTCCCGTTAGCATTAGAAATCTCTGAAATTTTTTCTCCTTTAAAAATTTCAATATATCTATCCATTAATTTTTTAGAAAAACAAGTAATTCCAACTTTAGGAAAATCTAACACTTTATTTTCTAAATCTTCTGGATTAAAAATGGACACTCTATTTTCATCAAATTCTTCTAAAATCATATATTTTTTCTACTTCTACAATTTTCTTTCAGTGGACAATGTTCACAATCATTTTTAGAACAAAAACTACTTCCTATATTCCATAAATACTTATCCGCTAAAATAGGATTTAAACCTATTTTCTTTCCGGAATGAATGAAACAGTCTGATAATTTTTTTATTTCTGTTTCTGATAATTTTGGAGAAGAAATAATTCCATTTAAATAACTAATTTCAATATCATGTCTATCTAGGGGAATGAATGTTACATCATCTTTAAAACTTAAAACATTAGATTCTCTAATAAGACGGATCAGTAATCCACCTGTCTTTTGTCCATACTCCCCTATCTCTTTTATAAACTGATTTACTTCTTCCATATTTTTTTTAGATTTCATTTGTTCTAATAAAGAAAGATTAGATAACTTACTAGATAATCGAACCCATTTTTTAAACGCGGTATTTGGGTATCTTGGATGAATATTTTCTTTCATAATCGTTAATAAATCTAGATTAGGATGCCCTACTACATAACTAGGTGAAAATATCTCAGGATATTTCTCATAAGTTTGAATCAAATTAGAATGATAATTTTTTGACTTCATTCCATAGTCTAAAAGACAAGAATAAAAAAGATAAATTAGCCACTTTTCTTCTCCTTCTTTTAAAGTACTAGGATATTCTACTGTAGCTATATTTTCATCTTCTTTAAAATATTCTTTTAATAATTGAAGGCACTTTACTGCTTTTTCACTATCTATTTTCACTTTTATTTTACCTTTTCTTTTAAACGCGCTAATTTCATAATTTCTTTTCTAAGCATACATTGTTCTAATTCTAAAAAGTATTTTTCAGCTGGTTTTGAAAATAAATTTTCTAACTTTTCTTTAGCTGAAGAATTTCCAAAAAATAAATAACTTTTTCCGTTACTCAATGAAATAATATTGAGTATCCATTCTTCATATTCTTTAAAAAAGTTATGAACTCTATCTAGATTTCTTAAAATATCCTCTTTATCTAATACAATTAATTGTCCAAATACTTCCGGTAAATAAGAACTTGCTTTCTCTATTTTAGTATCATTTTTTAAATATTCTTCTAAATTACTTTCTAAATCTTTATAGCAATCTTGAAAATAATTTTCGCCAAAACTAGAGTCCAGTTGCGCAATATTTAATAATTGTTTATAAGATTCTTTATCACGTTTCGTAGTAATACTACTTTTTAAGTTTAAAGTATTATCTAATATAGCTGCTATTAAAAGTTTACAAAGTTCTACACTAAGTAAATGTTCTTTATTACTCTTCTGGAACATTTCAAAAATAATAGTAGCAATACTTCCAATAAACTCTATATGAGTTTTAACACCTTTTTCTTCCCAATATTTTTCATATCCTGTATGATGATCGATAATCTCTATAATGTCTTTTTCTTTCACAAAAGTATCAAGAAAATCAGGATGAGATACATCTAAAATTACATATTTTGTTGGTAATGAAAAATCTACTTGGTCAAACTGAAATCCTAAGGCTTTTATAGAATTAGGAATACTTTCATTTAAAACGGCTGTTGTTGTAACAAAGGCCGTATAACCTAAACTTTTTAAAAGAGCTTGATAAGCAAACATTCCAGCATAGGCATCTATATCAATATATTTTCTACCAGAAGTAATAACAATTTGCTCTTGCATACAAATCCCTTCCTATTTTATTATAATATCATTATTCTCATTTGAGTTTC
>CAZRIC010000178.1:0-2981 GCA_964600095.1 uncultured Muribaculaceae bacterium | reverse complement strand
TGAGACACTGGAGTAGCAAGTTCAATATGTCCCATACGTTCACGACGTACTTTAGAACGAGTTACTTCTACTCCACACCTATCACAAATAATATTTTTATAACGTAATCTCTTGTATTTTCCACAAGAACATTCAAAATCTTTTGTTGGTCCAAAGATTTTTTCACAGAACAAACCATCTCTTTCAGGTTTTAAAGTACGATAGTTAATAGTTTCTGCTTTTTTTACTTCACCGTAAGACCATGAACGAATTTTTTCTGGAGAAGCAATACTGATTTTTAATCCTTCAAAGCTATTTACATCCATTATTGCTCATCCCCTTCCAAATCTTTTAAGTCCTCATCTGATAGATCGAAATCATCTTCATCCATATCATCTTCAAACTCATCCTCTTCTTCATCTTCATATGCGATTTCTTCTTCAATATCTTCATAATCTTCTTCGGCAAAGTCATCTTGATAATCTTCAAACATTTCTTCTTTAGATTCATCAGTTACCAAAGTAGATTCTACTTTTTCTTCTGATGATTCTTCTGATCCATATATATCTTTATCATTTTCTTCTAATTCTTTTAAGTCTACAAATCTTCCATACTCATTTAAAACATTAATATCAAGTCCCAAAGCTTGGAACTCTTTAATTAATACTCTAAAGGACTCTGGGATACCAGATTTTGGTATTGGGGTTCCCTTAACTAAAGATTCATATACTTTTACACGTCCAACAACATCATCTGACTTAATAGTCATCATTTCTTGAAGTACATGAGAAGCTCCATAAGCATAAAGTGCCCAAACTTCCATTTCCCCAAATCTCTGTCCACCAAATTGTGCTTTACCACCTAATGGTTGTTGCGTAACCATTGAATATGGTCCAGTTGAACGAGCATGTAATTTATCATCAACCATGTGGTGTAGTTTAATCATATACATGATACCTACACTAATACGATGATCAAATGGTTCACCAGTACGTCCATCATATAGAACCATTTTTCCATCTTCATCTAAATTTGCTTCTTTTAAAGCATCAATGATTTCTTCACGAGTAGCACCGCTAAATACAGGGGTTGCTACATAAATACCTAATTCTTTTGCAGCTGCACCTAAATGCATCTCTAGAATCTGTCCTATGTTCATACGAGATGGAACTCCAAGTGGGTTAAGTAAGATATCAATTGGTTCACCATCTGCTGTATATGGCATATCTTCACTTGGTAATACTAAAGAAATAACACCTTTATTACCATGACGTCCGGCCATTTTATCTCCTACTGTAATCTTACGTTTTTGTGCAATATAAACACGAATAATTTTAGATACACCAGCAGGAAGCTCATCAGTATCCTCTTTCGTAAATACTTTAATATCGTGAACAATTCCTCCACCACCATGTGGTACACGTAGAGAAGTATCACGTACTTCACGCGTTTTTTCACCAAAAATTGCGTGTAATAATTTTTCTTCTGATGTAAGTTCAGCCATTCCTTTTGGAGTAACTTTACCTACTAAGATATCATCATCTCTAACTTCTGTTCCAATAGCAATAATACCATTTTCATCAAGATTCTTACGATTTTCTTCACTTACGTTTGGAATATCTCTAGTAAATTCTTCAGGTCCTAACTTCGTATCACGACATTCAATTTGATAATCTTGAATATGAATAGAGGTATAGACATCGTCTCTTACTAATCTTTCATTTAAGATAACAGCATCCTCATAATTATATCCATTAAAGTTCATGAATGCTACACGAACATTACGTCCAAGAGCCATTTCTCCATGTTCTGTACTTGGTCCATCTGCTATTACTTGATCTTTATGAACAGTATCTCCTGCTCTTACAATTGGAAGTTGATGGTAACATGTACCATTATTGCTTCTTTCAAATCCATTTAAATAGTAAGTATCCGTTCCACCTTTTGTTTTTATTAAAATTTTTCTTGCATCAACATAGTCAACAATTCCATCACCTTTGGCAATGATAACAGCGCCACTATCACGAGCAGAAATAGCTTCAATTCCAGTTCCAACAATTGGTGCTTCCGCTTTTAATAATGGAATTGCCTGACGTTGCATGTTTGAACCCATTAGGGCACGTTTTCCATCATCGTGTTCCAAGAATGGAATACCAGCAGTTGTAATAGATACAACTTGTTGACTAGATACGTCCATATAATCTACATCTTTAGAATCAATGATAATATTCTCACCACGATAACGAACTGGAACACGACTATCTGCAAATCTTTCATCTTCTGTTAATTTAACAGTAGCTTGAGAAATGTGATAATCTAATTCTTCATCTGCAGTCATATAAACAATCTCATCTGTCAATTTTCCATCTATAATTTTACGATATGGAGTCATAATAAATCCATGTTCATTTACTTTAGCATAACTAGCAAGAGCGGTAATAAGTCCAATGTTTGGTCCTTCTGGAGATTCGATTGGACAAAGTCTTCCATAGTGAGATGGATTAACGTCACGTACTTCCATACCAGCACGATCTCTTGATAAACCACCAGGTCCTAAAGAAGATAAACGACGCTTATTAGCTAACTCTGCTACTGGGTTTGTCTGATCCATGAATTGTGATAACTGGCTACTTCCAAAGAATTCTTTGATAGCAGCTGTTAATGGTCTAATATTAATTAGAGTTTTTGGAGTTACTTCTGCAATATCCTGTGTAGACATTCTATCACGGATTACTCTTTCAATACGACTAATACCAACACGGAATTGGTTTTGTAATAATTCTCCTACTTGACGTACACGACGATTAGATAAATGGTCGATTTCATCGAAGTTTCCAATACCATCATGTAAATTCAAATAATAAGAAATTGTTGCATATACATCTGAAATAGTTAATCTCTTTAAATCTAGTGTCTGATCATTTCCAATAACAGGAACAATCTTATCTGGATTTGTATTAGAGTAAACATGTACTACTTGCACCTTATTATAACTATCTAAT
>CAZRIC010000177.1:0-2991 GCA_964600095.1 uncultured Muribaculaceae bacterium | reverse complement strand
ATAATTTAATTTGACCAATTTCTTTCAAATACATACGAACAGGATCGTTAATTGTTAAATCCTTTGTTAATGTACTATCATCTAATAATAGTTTATCCCCTCCTGCATCAGAGTCATCTTCTTCTGATACAATAGCAATATTATTTTCATTAAAGACATTGTATAAATCGTCTAAAGAATCAGCATCTAAGTCAAGTCCCTTTAAAGCTGCTGCCAATTCCTCATAAGTAATAAAACCTTGCTCTTTTCCCTTCTTTACTAATTCTTCTTTTCTTTGTTCATAACTCTTAATCTCTTGCATTATCTTCTTCACTCCTTATTTTATATGACACCAATTTTTGAGCTAACTCTAATTTTCTATTATAATTATCAGAACTAGAAAGTTCACGTCGATACTTTTCCATCTGAATTTTTTCATTATACTCTTTTATATTTTGCAAATAATCATCCAACTCTTCTACATTCACATCTTCATGAAGAGTTAAACTAGACAGTTCTCCAATTGTCCTATTTGCTTCTTCATCCTCTCTTAATTCAGTCAATAAATCTGCAATATCTATATACCCATATTGTTTAAAGAAAGCACTTATTTGAAATGCTAAATGTCTATATTTGTCTGTTGGCATATGAGTAATTTTTTTATCATACATTTTAATAGCATTCGTAGAACGCAACATATAAAAAAGCAAATTTCTTTCAGATTTCTCACATTTTGTTAACCTACTCTTCTTTTTTCCTTCAACTTCTCTACTCTCAACTTTTGTTTCTATAGAACCAATTTTACTTCTTAAAAAATCTAATGATAATTTGGTTTCTTCACTTAATTTCGTAATACTAACTTCGCGTAATACCTCATCATCCATCTCTTTAATTTCTGCAATCATTGCATTGGCATAATTAGCCATGTCAACAGAATTATTCATGTCAATATTAGACTTTAACAAAAATTCTTTAAACTCAATCGAATTCATTGCATTTTTTAACTTTTCTAAGAAGGTTTCTTTTCCATACTTCTGAATATATTCATCAGGATCCATATTATCTTCTAGTCGTACTATTTGAGGCTGTATTCCTATCTTATGTAATTCCTCTAATGCGGATTTAGTTGCCTTTAAACCTGCCTCATCACCATCAAAACATAAAATAACATGATTAGAAAGTTTTCTAACAAGCATTGCCTGTTCACTACCAAATGCAGTTCCCAAACTGGCAACAACATTTTCAACACCAATAGTATAAGCACGGATGACATCCATAGGTCCTTCCATGATAATAATTTCTTTTTTTGTTCGAGCAATCTCTTTCGCTCGATGATAGTTATATAGAATTTCTCTTTTTTTAAAGATGGGAGTTTCTTTCGTATTAATATATTTATTAGGTTCTCCATGAAAAGCTCTACCATTATAAGCGATAACTCTTCCTCTTACATCATGAAGAGGAAACATAATACGATTTCTATATAAATCATATAACTCTACACTATTTTGTTCTTCCCCTACTAAACCACTTTCTAATAAAGATTTATCACTATATTTTTTACTTTTTAATAGTTTCGTAAGCATATTAGAAGAAGGTAAAGAAAGACCTATCCCAAATTCTTTTATAATAGTATCATCTAAATTTCTTTTATAAAGATATTCTTTAGCTTCTTTAGCTTGTGCACTACTCATACTATTCTGATAAAACTTCTGGCTAATTTCATAAATGTCATACAAATCTTGATGTTTTTCTTTTTTCTGTTGAAAATCATTTGAAATATTAATAGGAATTCCAGCTATCTCCGCACATTTAGAGACAGCTTCTATAAAACTAATGTTTTCATAATCTTGTAAAAATTTAAATACGTTTCCTGTTGCACCGCAGGAAAAGCAAGTATAAATTTGTTTTTCTTTTGATACACTCATACTTGGCGAATGATCATCATGAAATGGACAAACACCAAAATAGTTTTTTCCACGAGCAGTTAAAGGAATATAACTAGAAATTACTTCCACAATATCTACGCCATTACGAATATCATTAATTACACTATTCTCCAGTTTCATAGACCACTTCCTAAAAAAACCCTACATTATTAATATACAAGATAACTTGTCCATTTCCTTTTTTTTGACAAACTTTTTTAATAAATTTTTAATTTTTTCAAATTTCTTTGTATTATATTACAAAAATCAAAAAAAGGAAAGACAAAAATCTTTCCATCTATATAAAACGCTAAACACGTTAGCGTACCGTAGTAACGTGCATAGACTTTCCAATAGTAATCTTAATGGCTCCATCTATGCTCGTTATATAGGTGTTACATAATTTCAAATGATTTAAGGTTTCTTGATGAGGATGCCCATAACGATTATCCTCGCCTGCTGAAATAAGGCAATATTTAGGTTTTATTTGATCTAAGAATTCTAAACTACTACTGTATTTAGAACCATGATGTCCTACTTTTAATATATCCACGAATGGTAAATCATATTCCTTTATTATTTCTTTTTCGCTATCTATTCCACTATCTCCCATCAGAAGAATAGAATGTCCTTTTATCTTTAAAAGTAAAACTAAACTATCCTCATTTTCATTTTCTTTCACTTTTCTATTTAAAAAGTAGAATTGTTCCTTTCTGTTATAAATAGTTGTTTTAGAAATTTTTTGATAAGGAATCTTTTTTCTTTCTAAATATTCCATAAGTTCTACTTCTTTCAAATTATCATTTCCACTATTCAATAATACTTGTTTAACAGGAAATTTTTTTATAAAAGATAATGCTTCTCCTAAATGATCTAAATCACCATGGCTTAATACTAAATAATCTAAAGAAGAAAGTCCATGTGCATGAAGAGTAGGAATCAGTATATTATTTGCAATACCAGTATCGTAAAATGCACCTCCAGTATCTATTAGCATTGTAATCTTACGATGCGGATAAACTACCAAAGTACTATCTCCTTGACCAACATCTAGCATTAAAATAGTTCCTTTAGGATTCATGTAAGG
>CAZRIC010000176.1:0-3010 GCA_964600095.1 uncultured Muribaculaceae bacterium | reverse complement strand
TTTCTCAACCAGCAGTTACAAAACATATTAAAAATTTAGAATATCAGTTAGGCGTTACTTTATTTATTCGCAATAGAAAAGGGGTTATTTTAACTGAAAGTGGAAAGAAATTGTTCTTTTATATTAAGCAGGCAATGAATTTAATTTCTTATGCTGAAAAAGAAATTGATGAACTTCAAAATTTATATACAGGAACATTGAAAGTTGGTATTAGTACCACTCTTACTAAAAAATATTTATTAAAATATATAAAAGAGTTTCATAAACTTTATCCTAATATTACAATAGAAATTAGTACGGATCCAACAGGAGAGTTAAAAGAAAAATTGAAATTAGGAATGATAGATTTAATTATTGCTAAAATGCCTAAATATAAAGAAAGTGAATATGATTATAAAGTCCTAGGAAAATTAGAAGATATTTTTGTTGGAAATGAAAAATATCAAGATTTGTCACAAAGAGAAATTTCACTAGAAGAATTATCAGAATATCCAATTCTTTTACAGAAGAATCCTTCTAGTTCTAGAGAATATATTGATGCGATTTGTCATGATAGAAATATAGAATTAAAAAGTATTATGAATATTGCCAGTTCTAATTTGCTAATTGATTTTGTAAAAATAGGTTATGGAATTGGTTTTGTTACTAAACAGTATGTTTTGGAAGAACTTAAAAATAAAGAATTGTTTGAAATTAAGTTAAATCCAACTATCCCACCACGGGAATTTGGCATCATTCAATTAAAGGAACATTTCTTATCTTTTAGTGCTCAAGCCTTAATCAAACTAATAGAGAAAGATAACTAAAATAGTAAAAGAAACTTGAATGTTTCTTTTTTTTTGTTATAATGATTTTGGTGATAATATGTCTAAAATTTTGTTAGTAGAAGATAATGAAATGATTGTAAAAGGATTAAAGTATTCTTTAGAACAAGAAGGATTAGAAGTAATTGTTTCTTATACTTTATCCGATATTGTATTAGATGATGATTTGGATTTAGCCATTTTAGATATCTCTTTACCAGATGGTAGTGGAATAGATGCTTTTAAGGAAATAAAAGTAAAATTAAATATTCCTATTTTATTTTTAACAGCTATTGATAATGAAGATACGATTGTAAAATGTTTTGAATTAGGCGCAGATGATTATATTACAAAACCATTTCGAACTAGAGAATTAATCTCTAGAATTAATCGTTTACTAAAGAAAAATACTAATCCTATTTTAACTTATCATGATTTAGAAATTCATTTGGAAAGTGGACGAGTTTTTAAAAAGAAGGAAGAAATCTTTTTTACACCATTAGAATATAAAATTCTATTAATGCTTTTAAATAATCAAAATAAAATTATTACAAGAGAACAAATTTTAGATAAGATTTATGATATGTCAGGAAATTTTGTTAATGATAATACTCTTACTGTTTATATTAAAAGAATTAGAGAAAAAGTTGGGGATGATGTCATTAAAACTGTAAAAGGTATTGGTTATAGGGTGGATTAAAAATGAAAAAAGTTGGTAGAAAAGAAATTGTTACTTTACTTCTAGTTCATGTTTTTATTATCTTTCTTGCTACTCTTTTTTTACATTTTTATAATGTAAAAGTTTATAGAGAATTTACGAAAGATGTCAATTATTGGGTTGGAGGAGTAGTAGAAAAAATAAAAGATAAATATCCTGATATTACAGAAGAAGAATTAATAGAACTTTTAAATTCTGATGGAAAAAATAGTGAGTTATTAAAGAAAATGGGAATTCAAGAAAATAATATTGCTATCATGACTTTAGAAAGAAGAAAAGATAGAACTTTCTTAGTGGGTTTTAGTACGATTTTATTTTTAGAGGTTTTAGTATTCTCTTATTCTCTTTATTGTTATTTTAGAAAAAATAAAAGTATTAATCATATTATTAATCATGTTAAAGAACTAAATAAAAAAAATTATGTTTTAGAGATTGAGGAAAATGGAGAATCAGAACTTTCTATTTTAAAAAATGAACTTTATAAAATTACTGTCATGCTAAAAGAAGAAAGTGAGCAAGCGAAAGAAGAAAAAGATGCTTTACGAAAGTCAGTAGAGGATATTTCTCATCAGCTAAAAACACCACTAACTTCTATTCGTATTTTACTAGATAGTATAGAAGATACTGAAATGGATAAAAATACGCAGAAAGAATTTATTCATGATATTAGTAATCAGATTGAAAATATGAATTTTTTAACCATTACATTATTAAAACTTGCTCGCTTTGATGCAGGAGTAGTTGTCATGAAAAAAGAGTCTATTTCTCTTTCTAACCTCTTTTCAGAAATTCAAAAGAATTTAGGAGTACTTTTAGATCTTA
The DNA here is from genome assembly GCA_964600095.1 of uncultured Muribaculaceae bacterium. GTDB lineage: Bacteria > Bacillota_I > Bacilli_A > RF39 > UBA660 > UBA5578. Next base: position 667 of record CAZRIC010000176.1, on the reverse strand, counting down.
AAAATCAAAAATTAATTATTCATGCTGAAAAAGACATAGAATTAATAGGAGATTATAATTGGCAGGTAGAAGCATTTTCGAATATTATTAAAAATTGTAGTGAACATTCTAAAGAAGGAGAAAAGATAGAAGTTTATTTTCATGAAACTCCATTTTATACCAAGATTCAAATTATAGATCATGGAGAAGGTATTCCCAAAAGTGATTTAAAATATATCTTTAATCGTTTTTATAAAAGTAGTAATGCTAGTCGTGATAGTATAGGAATTGGATTATCACTTGCTAAAATTATTATCGAAGAAAATAATGGTTATATTACTTGTAAGTCAGAAGAGGGTGTTGGTACCACTTTTGAAATTAAGTATGCAAAAAAATAAGAGGAGTCACTTTCTAGTCACAAAACTTCTATACAATGATAAAAAGGAGAGAAGAATATGGAAATTTTAAAAGTAGAAAAATTACAGAAAACCTATGGAAAAGGAGAAAACCAAATTCATGCCGTAGATGGTATTTCCTTTTCTGTTGAAAAGGGCGAATTTGTAGCGATTGTAGGTTCTTCTGGATCTGGTAAAAGTACTTTACTTCATTTATTAGGTGGTGTCGATAGACCTACAGGAGGAAAAGTATATATTGATGGAAAGGATATCTATGATTTAAGTAATGATAA
>CAZRIC010000175.1:0-3017 GCA_964600095.1 uncultured Muribaculaceae bacterium | reverse complement strand
CATAATTATAGGATAATACTGGTTTTTTCTTTTTTCCTTTTAAAATGGAAGAAGCGAAGATACCTCCACCAATAAGAGTAAACACACTACCTACACCACAGAAAATAAAAAATAATAAATTTTCTCCACTCATAGATTGAAACTTATTGGGATTATCTTTTTGATAATAAATTGTCTCTTTCTTTCCAATATACATATTAGAACTATAATAGTTTAAAGGTCCCTCATATCTTTTTCCATCTACCATAAATTCTACTATTACAGTTTCAGAATCTCCATTACTACTAATATTAATAATAGTAGCAGTTGTCTCTACCGCATTCTTTTTAAAATTTCCAAAAGATATTTTGAAAAAGATCCCCGCTCCAATCATAATAATTCCAATGACAAAAAATATGCTTCCTAGAATTTTTAAAACCTTATTCATATCTACACCTCTATTTTTAGTTTATCATATTATTTTTATTTACGCTATCAATTTATAAATTCTATTCTTTTACTTAACAAAGCCTATACAATATGTTTTTTTTGTGCTATAATGGGCAAAGTTTAAAAAGGAGGAAGGAAATATGAAAAAATTTATTGAGTCACTCATTAGTGAAAAAAAATATTCTAAATTCAAAGAAGAAATTGTCAAACTAGAAGAAGCAGACATTGCTGAGATTCTTGAGAATTTAGAGGAAGATCATTTAATTACTTTTTTCAGATTATTGCCAAAAAATATTGCTGCTGAAACATTTTCTTTTTTAGGCCTTCATTATCAACAAATGATTATCACTTCTTTAACAGATCGTGAAGCAGCTACTATCATTGACGACATGTATGCAGATGATGCGACCGATTTAATGGAAGAAATGCCTGCCAATGTTGTTCAAAAAATACTTGCAAATACTACTCCTGAAACTAGACGTGATATTAATCTTTTACTAAAATATCCAGATGATTCTGCTGGCAGTATTATGACAGTAGAGTTTATGGACATCAAAGATTTTGTAACAGTAAAAGAAGCTATTAAAAGAATCAAAAGAGAAGCTATTGATAAAGAAACTATTGACTTCTGTTATGTTATTGATAAAGAAAGAGAATTAGTGGGAACAGTACCATTAAAGCATATTATTCTAGCAAATGATGATACTAAAATTCAAGATATCATGGAACCCATTCCTCATTTTATTAAAACACTAGATGATCAAGAAGAAGTCGTTAAAATGTTTAAAAAATATGATGTTACTTCCATGCCCGTTGTAGATAGTGAAAATAGACTTGTAGGAATTATTACCATTGATGATATCGTTGATATTATGGAAGCAGAAACAACAGAAGACATTGAAAAAATGGCAGCTATTGTTCCTACTGAAAAGCCTTATTTAAATCTAGGAATTTGGGATATATATAAAAGTAGAATGCCTTGGCTTTTATTTTTAATGATTAGTGCTACTTTTACTGGAGCAATCATTGCAAATTATGAAGCAGCCTTAGCAAGCTATGCTACTCTTACAGTATTTATTCCAATGATTATGGGTACTGGAGGTAATGCTGGTGGTCAATCTTCCGTTACGATTATTAGAGCACTATCGTTAAATGAAGTAAAATTTAAAGACAGTGTTAAAGTTTTATTAAAAGAACTTTCTGTTGGTATTATTTGCGGGCTCACCCTAGCCATTTGCAATTTTATAAAATTATTAGTTTTTGATAGAATATCTATTCTTTTTGCTAGTATTGTATGTATTGCACTATTTCTAACAGTACTACTCGCTAAAATAATTGGCGCAATACTTCCTATTTTAGCAGATAAAATTCATTTAGATCCTGCTGTTATGGCAAATCCTATTATTACTACTATTGTAGATGCACTATCTTTATTGGTTTATTTTCAAATTGCAAGTGCACTACTAGGCATATAAAAATACATTTTATAATGTATTTTCTTTTTCTTCCAATTTCTCTATACCACTAATATCCATATTATATTCAGAAAAGTTTTCTGGGTTTACATAAACAGGAACTGTTTTAATTTGATTTTTTTCTATAATAACTGATAAATCCTTTTCTAGATTTTTTTTGTTAAAATAATGCTTCTCTCCATTCGCTATATAAGTGGCACGTAAAATAAAGTAAGGATTTTTTCCATCTATTTCAATACTATAATCCGTTATACAATCTACTATGTCAGCTTGTATTAATTTCTTTTTTTGACTTTTTTCAGTAACAAAAATTCCAGTAAGCATTCCTCCTATAATAGCAACACCACCGCCTACTATTAGAAAAATATAAAAAATTACAGTACCACCATGTGATAAAATTTCGCTAGGATTATCTGGATTATAATATATTGTTACTCTATCACCTTTATCCATTGTAATATCATAATAATCTAATCTACCAGAGTAATAGACACCATCTACCTCAAAAGATACTTCTACAATATAATCGCTTTCTCCATCAGAATTTGTAAAAGATCGTATATTGGTTATAGTAGCATCTGTTTTTACTGAATTTTTTTTGATACCCTCTGTCATAATTTTAATATTTATTCCTATTATCATAAAGATTAAACCAAATATTAAAAAAAACCATCCACCTATTCTTACCATATTTATCTACTCTCCTCTATTATCATTTTACCATAATTTTAAAAAAAGAAGCTTATTTAGCTTCTTCTGTTGCTCTTGTTTCTCTAATAACAGTTACTTTAATAGTACCTGGATATTGAAGTTGCTCCTCAATTTTATTTTTTATATCACGAGCAATCTTATGACTAGTTACATCATCTACTTCTTCTGGTTTAACTACTACACGCAATTCTCTTCCAGCTTGCATTGCATAAGATTTATCAACACCAGTAATATCGTTAGCAATTTCTTCTAAGTCATGTAATCTTTGAACATAATTTTCCAAAGAATCATTTCTAGCACCTGGTCTACTTGCTGAAACAGCATCTGCAATTGCTACTAATTCAGAAATAATAGAAGTTGGCTCTGTATCTCCATGGTGAGATTCAATTGCATTAATAATAA
>CAZRIC010000174.1:0-3038 GCA_964600095.1 uncultured Muribaculaceae bacterium | reverse complement strand
GGAAGAATTAAACATTCGTCCTTCCATTTATTTGAAAGCAAATATTACAGTAGAAAGTGGTAATGGTACTTACCTATCCCCTTATCAATTAGGAGGAACAAAATAATGGAAAAGAAAATTGAAGAGATAAACAAAGAAAAAAAAGGAAAAAAGAAAAAGAAAATATCTAAATGGACAATTGCTTGTACCATTTTAGATATATTAGTAGTCATTTTCTTTCTTGTTGTCTACGGACCTTTTCATAGCTTTAAAAACTGGTGGATTACAACTGCTTTAGCATCTGGTCATCATAAGTATTTTGCTAATGTGCTATATTCTAAAGCAGATATTCAAAGAGCTCTTGAAAATAACAAAGTCTTAGAGACTGATGAAAATACGAATATTGCTGATATTACCTTTAATGATACTCGTACTGATCACTATGAATCTATCTATGAAGAACAAGTATTAAAAAGAGACGAAGGAAATGATCTTTATAAAGTCGTAGAAATCGATGAAAAGGATTATAAAGGCTTCTTAGTAGTTGTCTATGATGCTTCTAGGATTTCCCTAGCTACTTCTTCTAGAATTAATTATGGTGGACAAAAGTTAGTAGATATGGCAAAAGACAAAGGTGCGATTGTAGCTATTAATGCTAGTGGTTTTGGTAGACGTAGTGGTGGTAGTTTATTACCTACTGGTACTGTTATTCAAAATGGAAAGATATCCTCTGTTGGTGGAAGAAACCGTCATGGTGGAGGCTTAATTGGATTCACAAAAAACAATGTTTTAATGCTTACAACCGAAAGTGCTACTGCTGCTATTAAAAAAGGATTATATAATGCTATGACATTTGGGCCATTCCTAATTGTAAATGGAGAACCTGCACAAGTAAAAGGAAATGGTGGTTGGGGAGTTGCTAACCGTACAGCTATTGCTCAGCGAAAAGATGGAATCGTTCTATTCCTAGTAATCGATGGAAGAAGTGCTAGTAGTTCTGGTATCTCTATCGCAGATATGATTACCCTTCTAGAAAAGTATGGAGCTTATAATGCTGCTAACTTAGATGGTGGTGGTTCTTCTACTTTAGTAGTAAAAGGAGAACTTATCAATAGTCCTCGTGGATATGGATATTCTGGACAACGTTATCTTCCAAATGCTTGGATTGTAAAATAAAAAAGCCAATGGCTTTTTTTATGTTGCAATATTGTTTGCATTTTCTATTAAATGAAATTTCTCAGTCTTTTGATGAAGCATCTCCGCCCTCAATAGTCTATTGTGAAGCGATAAACCTTTTTTCTGACTTTGATTTAATTCTTCTGCTATTTTTAAATATTTTAATGATTTAGAAGAATTATTAAGATTTTTATAGCATTCTGATAAACTCAAATAAACACTAATATTTTCCTTTGGAAAAAATTCATTATAAGTAAGATAGCAGAAAATAGCATCTTTCCATCGATATTGTTGATAATAGATTTCTCCTAAAAAATAATAGGCATCTGGATTTGGAGAAATTGCATTCGCATGAATAAATTCTTCTAGAGATAAAGAATAATTTCCCATTTTCATATAAACATATCCTTTTAGAATCAATCCTTTATTATTTCTACAAGTATCCATTTTTTGATAATAATCCAAGTAACTAATAGCTTTCTCATAATGAAAATTTCTCATAGCATTATAAGCTAAACTATATAATTCTTCCTTTTTAGGAGTAGATTTTTCTAGACTTTCCATATACATAGTTTCTACTTGATAGTAATAATAGTCTAATCTTTTCTCTATTTGATTCATTTTTAATAAGTGACCATATTGACTTAACCAATATTTCGCATCTTCATATTTCCCACTACTTAGACATCTAACAAAATAAGTAAAATATTCATGAGTAGGATATAGATGCTCTAATAAAGGCTCTACAGGATAAAAAGGTTCTTCCTCATCTTCTACTATATCCTCTTCTTTTTCTTCCTTAGATGGGGTATTTTCTTCCCTTTTATCGGTGTCTAAAGATAACTGTTCTATAGTTACAGGTTCTACTATCAGATGTTCTTTTTTCTCTAAAGCAATTCCTGTCATAAATAAATCTAATAGCAAAGCTTCCTGATAACTTCGAAGTGCAATTTTATTCTTTTCATATAATTCCAAGGCATGAATATAATGCCCTCTTTTAATATTATTTTGAACTACTTTATAGATATGGTCTCTATCTTTTTTTCTTTCTTCTAACCGTTCAAAAAAATAATTTAAAATATTAAGATAAAGACTAACCTTTAATTTAGGTTCTGAAGCATCTACAGATTTTCTGGAACACTTTTTTCCTACTTCCAATGCTTTTTTAAAATCTCCTATAGAAATAGCTTCTCTAAATGTATAAAGAGCATCCTTTTCTTTTTGATAAGTATAATCTACTTCTAGAATTTCAAAAGAAACATCATTCGCAAAAACAGTAACCATTTCTAACAATTCCCAAAATAACTGATAAGCATAATTATTTTTATTAGATAAATTTCTGTAAGCTAAAATAATTTCAACTTGTTCTTTAGCATCTTCATATTTCTTTTCTTTGACAAGTGTAATAAATTTTTCACATCGTGCATTTTCTAATTCTAATTCTTGTTTTCTTTGTCTTTCTAGAATTTCTTCTTGATCTTTTATAATCATTTCTAACATTTTTTTAGAAATCTCTAAATGAATAGAGCTAGGTTTCATTTGAATACATTTTTTTAATACCTGATAAGATTCTTCTAAATTGTTTTCACTTAACAACCTTTTCATTTCTAAATAAAGACCATTATAAGACTTCTTACTAAATGCTACTCTTTCTTTAGGAATAACTAACAGTTCTTTTAAAGAATCTACATCATATTCCAAATTCATTTTTGAATAAAGTTCTAAATAAAGAGAGTACTCTTCATCATAAGTATTATTTAATTTTTTTTCAATACAATTCTTTAAATCTGGAAAAGCATCTTTTTCTGTAAATAAAGAAAAGGTAAACTTTGCAAAATAATAAGAACTAGAATTTTTTAAATAAGGAAAAATAGTTTCTAAGA
>CAZRIC010000173.1:0-3044 GCA_964600095.1 uncultured Muribaculaceae bacterium | reverse complement strand
ATGTGTAGTGAATATCACATGAACTTAGATGATTTTTTAGAGACAAAGATAGTACTAAAAGATAAAAAAAGAATTTTAATTCCATGTATTATTATTTTATGTTTAGTAGTAGTTATTCTTCTTTTAATATTTTTACCGAATAAGAATTCTAATTTTGAATTTAAAACTTTGTCTACTAGTTGTGATGATTTTAATTTATACGGAAGTCTTGCTTATAACGATTTAAAGTCTTCTATTTATATTTCAAATATTACTTATTGTGGTGGAAACGATGAAGATGTTTATAAAAAAATAGAATGTACTTTATATGAAGATAATGATAAGTCACAAGTAGAAATAAAAAAATACCACTATGAAAAAGCAGAAGGTATTACTTTAGAAGATTTTTTAAAAGATGTAGATTTTCATATTGATAATTATGAAAAGACTTGTAAAGTATATCAAGAAAATAGTTTATTTTTAGAAATAGAGGCAACTAATCAACAGAATCAAATTATTACTTATAAAATACCTTTAAACTTAAAAGATAATTGTAATCATTAATCTCAACTTAAAGTTGAGATTTTTTCAACCTTTTCTTTATTGGAAAAAAATGAATTTTATTTTATAATAAAAAAGAAAGGAGAGATAGTATGAAAAAAATTTTAACTCTTTTGATGGTAACTGTTTTATTATTTGGAGCAGTAGGATGTTCAAAAGAAAAGAAAGAGGATAAACCAAAAGGTGAAGAAATTAGTGATGCAAAAAAATTTGCAGAAGAATATAAAGAAGTAGGAGAAGATAATGTATTTGTCTATAGAGAAGTAGATGATATTATCAAAATTATGGAACATGGAACTGGAATTGTTTATTTAGGATATCCAGAATGTCCTTGGTGCCAAGCTTATGTAAAATATTTAAATGAAGTGGCTAAGGAAGAGGGCGTTGAAAAAATTTATTATTGTAATACTAAAAAAGTAAAAGAGAATAATATGGATAAATATCAAAAATTAGTTTCTTTACTAAGTGGACATTTACAATATAATGATGAAGGAAATGAATGGATTTATGTACCGAATGTATCTTTTCATATAAATGGTAAAATTATTGGTAACGATTATGAATCTTCAAAAGATACTCATAATCTAAAAGATCCAAAAGAATATTGGACAGAAGAAGAAGTAAAAGATTTAAAAGCAAGATTAAAAGGTTATATAGAAGAGGTAGATGAATCTTTAAATGCTTGTTCTGATTGTAATAAGTAAGAATAAATCAGTTTTCGATTTATTCTTTTTTTGTTATAATAAATATTAAGAAAAATGATAGGAGGAATTTATGAACGAAATAAAATGTCCTAAATGTGGTACAATGTTTCAAATTAGTGAAACAGATTATGAATCTATTGTAAAGCAAATAAGAGATAAAGAGTTTGAAAAAGAAATATCGTTGTGTGAGGAACGACATAAAAAAGAAGAGGAAAACGCTATTAAATTAGCAGAAGCAGAATTAGAAAAAAAGTTAAGAGAAGAACTAACTAAAAAAGAACTAGAAATTAAAGAATTAAAAAGTGAACTGGAAATAAAGGATACGGAAAATGCTTTGGCACTCCAAAACACAGTTGCTGAAAAAGAAAAGGAGATAACGAATTTAAATAATGAAATAAAATTAAGTAAAAGTGAGTTTCAATTAAAAGAGAAATCTTTAAGGGATAGCTATGAAGAAAAGTTAAAGGATAAAGAGGAACAAATATCTTATTATAAAGAATTTAAAGCAAGGCAGTCTACTAAAATGATTGGGGAATCTTTAGAACAACATTGCCATAATGAATTTAATAAATTACGTCCATTATTTAAAAATGCTTATTTTGAAAAAGATAATGATATTAAAACAGGTTCTAAAGGAGATTTTATTTTTAAAGATTATGATGATGATGGAATAGAATTAGTTTCTATTATGTTTGAGATGAAAAATGAGGCAGATACAACTGCTACCAAACATAAAAATGAAGATTTCTTAAAAGAATTAGATAAAGATAGAAAAGAGAAAAAATGTGAATATGCAGTTTTAGTAACTCTTCTAGAACTTGATAATGATTATTATAATGATGGTATTGTTGATGTATCACATAAATATGAAAAAATGTATATTATAAGGCCTCAGTTTTTTATACCGCTCATTACATTAATACGAGGAATGGCAGTACATACGCTAGAATATAAGAAAGAATTACAAACTATTCGAAATCAGAATATTGATATTTCTCATTTTGAAGAAAATATGAATGCTTTTAAAGAGGGATTTGGAAGAAATTATCGGTTAGCAAGTGAGAAATTTAAGAAAGCTATTGAAGAAATTGATAAGACGATTGATCACTTACAAAAGACGAAAGAGTCTTTACTTTCTAGTGAAAATAATCTTCGTTTAGCAAATAATAAAGCAGAAGATTTAACAATCAAAAAACTTACTAGTAATAGTGAAACAATGGCTAAGATGTTTGAAGAAATGAAAAAAGAGAGGATTGAAGAATAGTACGATTTTATTAGATATGATATAATATTTTATAGAGAGATTGGTGATAATATGAAAAATAAAAAAATAACGAGAAAGATTACGCAAGGAATGTATGTACTTACTACTATTGGTGGAGGCTGTATGGTAGATGCAGTATCCCAAATAAGTGCAGGAGATAATCCGTTAATTGCGGTAGCAGTAATGAAGAAAAATTATACAAATGAGTTATTAAAGAAAAATGACAAATTCGCACTTTCTGTTTTAGGGAAAGATGTAAATCCAGAAATAATTACTACCTTTGGAATGAATTCTATGAGAGATATGAATAAATTTGAGAAAGTAGCAACCGAAGAAGTAGAAGGAATAAAAGTAGTACCAGATTCTTTAGGGTATATGGTTTGCGAGATTGTTGATTCTATTGATAATGATACACATACGTTATTTATTGGAAAATTAATAGAGGCGGATGTTTATAAAGAAGGAAATGCTATGAGTTATGGCTATTATCAAGAAAATAAAGATGATTTTGTAAGAGTAACAACTGAAAATGGTAA
>CAZRIC010000172.1:0-3081 GCA_964600095.1 uncultured Muribaculaceae bacterium | reverse complement strand
AGATAGTTTCTTTCATATATAAATAAGGATGCTCTAATTCCTTTAGTTCTTCCTCATTTTTATAAGTTCTAAAAAGATGAGAATAAATTCCTCTAATTTCCACTAATAAAGAACTCGCTTCATAAGGAAGTAAGCAAAGTAATCCCTTAGAATATTTTTCTAAATCATTTATCGTTATTTCTCTTTCAGAAAGAATAGTTACTATTTTTAATAAATTTTGATATCCACCATAATCCATACAATATAGTAAAAACTTCTTAGATTGATAAGCAATTTCTAATCCAATATATGGCTTTATTCCTTCTTTTAGGCATAGTTTATAAAAATCCATCACACCATACATTGTAGAATCAGCAATCCCTAATTCTTTTATTCCTAGTTCTTTCGCATAAGCAATAAGACTCGGAACGGTTATAAAAGAATCTTGCAAAGAATTATCCGTTTTAATATATAATGGTATGTAATTCATAACTATCCCTCCATTTTCATTTTACCATATTTTTGTTCGCTTGAAAACAGATTTTCTTTGATAAGCAAAGGAACTAAAAAGGCTAGTAGAAAGTTCTGATAAAATTTGCAAAATCTATTTTTTTAAGTATAATATTAGTTATTTTAAAGGGGATTTTTATGAATAATAAGAGTATAAAAGAAAATGAATTTTTAAAGAAATGCAGTCAATTACTAGAAGCTTATAAAAAAAGAGTATTTGGTCTAAATAATAGTGAAGATATTATAAGATATTCTAATGAATTCTATAAGGGTTTAAAAGAAATAGCTGCCTATTATTATCCTGACGAAGAAGTACCTTTTTACTATCGTAATTTAGTACGAGATATTTTTTTATTTGAAAGATTTCTTCCCCAAGACTATCTATTTTCTTTTCAAAGCCATGATTTTTCTAAAATCCTTGATAAACCTATTTCTTTAAAGAATGAAGAGGCTATTTTAAATTATTTAGTCGATCAAACTAGAAATTTTCTTTTTGACAAAGTATCCTTTGATAGAACTATTTTTCCTTATGAAAGTTATGACTTACAAAATCAATGTGTAGAAGCTGCAGATTTTTTAACAGAATGTTCAGCAAAAATGGGAATAGAAAGTAGAAGAATCATTATCTACCCTTGTTTTCAAAGAAATTCTGGTGTAATGGGAGGAAATATTCATGCCTTTTCATTAGTAAAAATTAATGAGAGCACTTATTTGGTTGATTGTACCTACAGTCAATTCTTTACTATCTATAGATGCAACTTAAATCGAATTGGAGTCCCACTTTTTGCTGGATGTGCACCAGGAACATTCATGCAATATGATAGCTTTTATCAAGAAATGGCACAAAACTTACTAAATCGTGGATGGGTAAAATATGACGATAAAATTTTAAAAGCTTATTTAGACGGATTTCTTCTATCCTATCGAAATGGATTATTCTATCAAAGAACAAAAGATTTTTCTTTTACAACAAATTATACTGCTTTAGATTATGAGAATTTTATCTATGGTAAAGATAATTTATTTCAACACGAAAAAAAAGAAGAACTAGGATTCCAGTTAAAGCCTTTAACAAATCCTAATATGATAATAAAACATAAATAAAATAAATAAATTTTTCCTTAAAATATTTGACTTATCAAATCAAATATGATAAAATCATAAGGCATAGGGAAAAAATATATACTTGATTGGAGGAATACACATGGCAAAAAAAGTTACGTCAAGAAAACAACTTTCTGGTAATAGAAGGTCACATTCTTTAAGAGCTACAAAACATGCTCAAAAGACTAATGTACAAATTATGACTCTAGAAGATGGAACAAAAATTCGTACAACTACAAGGGAAATGAGAACATTAAACAAATTAAATAGAAAAGAAGCTGCTAAAGTAGAGCAAGCTGCTTAAAAAAAGTTGGAAAAATCCAACTTTTTTTGTTATGCTACCCTCATCTGTTGATTTTGCATAGCATGTTCCTGTATACTCCTATTTTGATCTAATAAATATCCGTTTTTTTGTTGTAATTCTTGCAATAAATCCATGTCACTAAAAAATCTTCCACTATCTTGCTTTATAGAAGCAAATTCTTGTACTACTTGTTCTCTTAGAGCTTTTAGTTCAGCAATCTTCTCGCTTGCAAATCTTTTTGTACCTCTTACTAAGCCAAGTATTCTAGACTTTCTAGTAATCTTACCTGACTTACGATTATATTTAGCAACAGCAGAAACCCTCTGTTGTTCTTGAAGTAATCCTCTTTTTTGATTTAACCTACGTAGTTGCTCACCCAATTGTTCCTGATAACGAGCAGAAATAAATCTAAACAATTTACTGTTATAAGTTTGAGAATTAGACTGTTCTAAACGTTCTGCATTAGCATATAATCTTTCAGTTACATTCTCCATTTTTTGATTTCTTTTTCTTTCACTTCTAGATAATTTCTGCTTATCTAAGGTTTCTGAATAGGCTTCTAATTCTATCTTTTCTTCTTGTAAAATTTGTAATTGAATCATATCTCGAAGAGATAATTTTTGTTTTTCATTTAAAGTTGTTAAAGAAGCTGAAATTTGAGCGAGTCTATCTTCTATAGTAAGGGCTTGTACTTCAGCAACCATGTTTCCATCTTTTCGATAATGTACTTGTGATATTTTTTCATTTAAAGTTGGCTCTTTTTTATCAGCATCACCCATAAGAGGTTGAAAATCCACTTTTTCTTGTGTACGGCGTGGTGGTAATGGTCGTAAATTTTGTGTTTCTACCCTTTCTTGGATAGGTTGTTGACCATTTTGCTTTTCCTGTGTTTGTTTTTTTTCAAAACTACTAATTAATTCTTCTAATTGTTTAAAAAATGGAGTATCTTTTTCAATGGATGAAGAAATATCCATTAAATCCTCCAAAGATATTTTATCATTTAAAACTTCTGATGTAACAATAATTCCCATAGAATAATTAATATTATCTATGGAAGCTGCAAGTTCCATTCCACATTCTTTCTCGTATTCAAAGCCAGTAAAAATAGATTCCTCATATTTAGGATCTTGTGTTTGTAAAAAATCAGTAGTATCACTCAATAACATAGAAGAAAGAGCTTCTTC
>CAZRIC010000171.1:0-3128 GCA_964600095.1 uncultured Muribaculaceae bacterium | reverse complement strand
AAGTAATTACTGGTAAAAAGATAGGGACAATTGTTTCTAAATCATTTTAAGAGACTATTTTTATATTCTCTTTTTCTATTATAAAAATATCTTTTTAAAAAAATGTTAAAAAGATATTGACAAAGATAACAGTTTTTAATATAATGTTAATAACATCTATAAAAAAGAGCTAGAAAAGAGGTAACTATGAAATCAAATTTAAAATTAATTGTATTAGATAACTTTAAGAATGTTGGAGAAAAAGTAGATAAGGAACTTCAAAAAATGAATAAAAGTAAGACTTCTTATTCTGTTAAAATTTCCAATAGTAGATTTTCAAATGGAGAGGGAAAAGTAAAATTAGAAGAGACTGTTCGTCATCAAGATGTATATATTTTGTGTGATGTTGGAAATTACAGTATGTCTTACAAAATGCATGAAAATATTCATTATATGTCACCAGATGAACATTTCCAAGATGTAAAAAGAGTAATCTCAGCAACTAGTGGAAGAAGTGAAAATATCACTCTTATCATGCCTTTACTTTATCAATCTAGACAACATAAGAGAAAAGGAAGAGAATCACTAGATTGTGCTTTAGCTCTTCAAGAATTAGAAAATCTTGGAGTAAATAATATAGTTACTTTTGATGCTCATGATCCAAATGTATCCAATGCCATTCCTAATTTACCTTTTGAAAATTTTTATCCAACTCATATCATTTTGGAAGATTTATTAGAAGAAAATTTAGAGAATTTACTAGTTGTCAGTCCTGATATGGGAGCTATGGAAAGATCACGTTATTATGCAGAATTATTAGGTTGTGATGTTGGTGTTTTCTACAAGAGAAGAGATTTAAGTAAAGTAGTAAATGGAAAAAATCCAATAGTAGACCATGTTTATATGGGAACGGATGTAAAAGACAAAAATATTATTGTAGTAGATGATATGATAGCATCTGGTTCTTCTATGATAGAAGTAGCTAATGAACTTAAAAAAAGAGGCGCTAACAAAATTTATTGAGTTGCTACTTTCGCTCTTTTTACAGAAGGAATTAATTTGTTTAAGGATGCTTATGAAAATAATTTATTTGATAAACTTTATTCTACAAATTTATCTTATGTAAGAGAAGATGTAAAAAAATTAGCTTGGTATCATGAAGTAGATTGTTCTAATTTTATAGCAAGAGTTATTCAAACACTTCACAAAGGAGAATCAATTGAACCACTTCAAAATGGAAAAAAGGAAATGATTCGTAAGATTCATAAAAAAGTAAGTAGGTGAATTATGCGTATAGGAATTATTGGAGGAAGTTTTAATCCTCCTCATAGATTACATAAAGAAATGGCTTTAAATGTTTTGAAAAATAATTTGGTAGATAAAATAATCTATGTTCCAACTGGGGATAAGTATGCTAAAAAAGGATTGTTAGATGGTACTCATCGCTTAGAAATGGTTAGATTAATGTGTGAAGATAATCCATTTTTAGAAGTATCTGATTATGAGATTAAAAGAGGATCTAGCTATACCTATGAAACATTAGATTATTTTCAAGGATTATATCCTGATTCTGAAATCTATTTTATATTATCTACTGATTTAATTTTAGATATTATGAACTGGAAGAAACCGGAATATATTCTTTCAAAATATAAGTTGATTGGTTTAAAAAGAAAGGGGGTAGAAGGAATTTTACCAGAAATTTATAGTAGATATCCAGAAAGTTTAAAAACATATGATTTTAAAATGGAGGAATTATCTTCTACTATGATTAGAAAAAGAATAAAAGAAGGAAAAATAGAAGAATTAAAAGGAAAGTTAGATAAAAAGGTATTAGGATATATTGAAAAATATTCTTTATATCAATAACTATTTTTTATAATTTATGATATTAACAATTTATATATAAGAAAAGGAGAATGAAAATGAAAGAAATAGAAAATAAATTTGGAAAAGGTAATTTATATAATGTAAATGATTTAGGAGATAAGATTTATGCGACTTCTTGTGCATGTATGTCTGTTTGGTCAGATTTCTTATCTTGGGCAAATGCTCATTCTGATAGAATGGTAAGTGATGTAAGTAAAGCTGATAGTATAGTAGTGTTAGGTTGTCAAGTAACCGATTTATCTATTTTAAATGACATTGAAGTTGCATATCGTTTACATAAAGAAACAGGCAAAGAAATCTTTATGGGAGGATGTCTTGCGCAACGTATGGATATACCATTACCAGAATATATTCATAGATTAGATGTAGTAAGGACAATTGGACAAGAGATTAATGATAGAACATTAATAGATTATGAGCCACCATTTTGGGTACCAGATTATGAGGATTCAGAAGAAGATTTAAAGCAAGGAAATTTATTCCGTAACTATTATCCATTAAAGATAGGCGCTGGTTGTCATGGAAAATGTAAGTATTGTACAATTAAACATACAAGAGGAGAGACTTATGCAACAGTTCCAAGAGAACAAGTAGAAGAATTTTTAAGACATGAAAATGTCGTTCTTATTTCTGATAGTCCAACTGTATCTCAAATTAAAGATTGGTGTAGTATTGCCATGGAATATAAGAAAGATATCTCTATTCGAAATATTGAACCACAGACATTAGTGGCTTGTAAAGAAGAAGTGTTATCTCTTGCAGCATCAGGGCATCTTCATATTTTACACTGTCCTGTTCAAAGCTTTGATGATGAAGTACTAAAGATAATGAACAGAAGTGTTCCTATGACAAAAGAAGCTTTAGAAATTATGCGTAAGGTAAGAAGTTTTGGTACTTTAGTTGCTACTAATATTATTATTGATTATACAAATGATGGAAAAAATTATCCAAATTATGATAAAGAAGCATTAGAAAGAGCTTTCGATTACTATTCATGGAATCCATACTTTGACGGTAATTTTAATATGGAAAAGGCACAGAAAAGGTTTAAACAATATATCAAATAGGAAACTTGTATTTGAGTAAATTATATAGTATACTTTATTCAGTGAGTAATTACTCATATAATAAAAGGAATACCTAAGCTAGGTACTGTCCTCTAAAAAATTTGGTTTTAGTACCAGCTTATACAGTTGGTACTATTTTTATAAGAAAAAGGAGAAGAATATGAAGAAAGTTGTGGATAAACTAATAACTAG
>CAZRIC010000170.1:0-3176 GCA_964600095.1 uncultured Muribaculaceae bacterium | reverse complement strand
CCAAATTCATTATAATAATATTTACAAAAAGGAAGAATCTTTTCAGGTGCTCCTTTTATTAAATGAATTCTTTCATCATCAGAAATAGTAGTAATAGCATATTTGTTCTGACTAGTAAAAGGAATTACTTTTTCTTTGTTATAAAAAATATTACTTTTTTTTACAAACTTTAAAATAGCTTTATCTGTAATGTTCCCACCAATAATATTTTCTCCATCAAATGTGCTAGCATTATTAACAGTACAAGATATTTTTACAATTTTAGATAATTTAGTTTGTATCAAATCCTGATAGGAATATTCTTTTAAATTTCCATCTACATAACGAATTACTTCTAATTCTCCTTTTGTTAAAGTTCCTGTTTTGTCAGTAAATAGAATATTTAAACTTCCAGCTGTTTCTATACCTACTAATTTTCTTACTAAAACATTATCTTTTAGCATTTTTTTCATATTGGAAGAAAGTACAAGAGTAACCATCATAGGAAGTCCTTCTGGGACACATACTATAATAATAGTTACTGCTAAAGTAAGTGCATAAAGAATATTAGAAAAGGAAATACCATTTAAAAATAAATAAGAAATAAAAATAAGTAAAGCACTAACATATCCAATTTTACTAATTAAATTAGCAAGCCCAGCTAAACGTTTTTTTAAAGGACTAATTGGTTGCTCTACTTTTAATTCTTCTGCCATTTTTCCATAAAAAGTATGAATTCCTACTTTTTCTACACGCATTAATGCTTCTCCTGAAGTTACTACACTTCCTCTTAATAGAGACGAAGAAACATTCTTTTTTACTTCTTTACTTTCTCCATTTAAACTAGATTCATCAACTGAGATAGAACCTTCTAAAATTTTTCCATCAGCTGGAATTTTATCTCCACTTTCTAAACATACAATATCATCTACTACTACTTCTCCAATAGATATCTCTATTTTTTTTTGATTTCTTTTTACACGACATTTTATTTTAGAAGCTTCTTCCATTAACTTTGCAAAAGCCTTATCACTACCATACTCAGAAACACTAGAAATAAAGGATGCCATAAAAATTGCTAAAACAATTCCTAAAGTTTCATACCAGTCAAAGTTTTTCATTAAAAAAATAGTCTTAATTGCTAAAGCTATTAGTAAAATACGCATGATTGGGTCTCCTAATGATTGTAAGACTAAATGAAAAAAACTATTCTTTTTATAATTTCCTATATCATTCGTTCCGTATGCTTGTCTATTTTTAATTACCTCTTCTTCAGTTAATCCATTTTCCTTCTTCATAGTATATCCTCCTATCAAAAATATATTCGGAACTAGAAGAAAGATTTTCTTTTTTATACTACAAATTTGGACAACAAAAAAGATAATAGTATCTATTATCTTTTAACTAAACATTCCTTTTCTTTTTGTATAATATTTTCTAATAGCAAGTAAAATAAGAATAATAACTACTATAATGCCTGTAAATTCAGCAATCGCTAAATAGTCTGTAGTAGTATGCATAGTTGCTATAAAATGAAATGGATTTAAACCTTCCAATATGGAAATTCCAAAAAGCGCTAATAAAAACATCCCATAAAAGATAGAAACTAAAACTATAGAAATCGTATTAGTTACTAAAAATAAAATATAACCGACTTTTTGTTGTTTTCCCAAGGTAACAAAAGTAACTAAAGAAAAAAGTAAACTACAAATTCCATAAATAGTAAATTTTGAAACAACCATTTCATATAAAGAAAGTATAATACCTAAAAACATCAGTACTAAATAAAAATAATGAAAATTCATTGGTAATGCTGGCTGAAAATCTATAGGATTTGTCTCCACTATACTTTTAGAGGGAACTGACTGATTCTTTCCTCCACATCTTATACAATAATCTCTATCTTTTGGCATTTTTGCCCCACAATTTTTACAATACATTATACTACACCCTTACTAATTTAATATTACTACAAATCAAGCTAATCAACAATGAAAAAAGAAAAATTTTTTTCTTTCTTTACACTCACTAGTGTAATTTTAACTTTTTTAATACTTTAGTTTTCATTTTTTCCAAATGTTCCATATTTTTATCTAAAAACTTCATAGAGACTTTTTCTACTGTATATATTCTTATTAATTCTATAACAGAGGAAACAATATAGACAATGACAATTGCCAAAATGGCATATAGTAATAAACTTTTTGATGTTGCATAAAGATTATTCTTGTTCCATAGGAATGCTCTCATAAATTCATTGTCATGTATTAAATAAACGCCAAAAGCAGCAGAAGCAATGACATTTATTTTTTTATTATTTTTCATCTTTAAATTTTTAAAACCTAATAATAAAAATATGGAAATAAAGAGTATAGGTAACTTTTCCATACTATATAGATAAACTGTATAAGATCCTAGTTTAGACCAATAATTCATTAAAACATCTAGCAAAAGAGTAATAGAAAAAGTTCCTATATATAATATCGTTGTCCAAATAAAATATTTTTTACATTCTTTCTTTTTCCTACTAGGATGAAGTCGAATATACCCTGCTAATAAATATAAAAATAAAAACCAAATAAGATAATTTAAATACATACCTTGTTTTGTAAAAGTGGGAATAAAAGACCAACAACAAAACATCATAAATAATAATTTTTTATAAGAGTTTGCATCTAACATAGAGGCAAACTTATTGATATACGGAATATATAAATAAAGAATAAAATAAGCACTAGCAAACCAATATTTTCTAAAAATAATAGGACAACAAGCTTTTAACATACTTTTAATAGAAAAAGTATTTTCTCCAAATAAAATAAATAAGAAATAAAAAAGGATAGAGTAGAAAAATACCTGAAGCCATAATTTTATAATTTTTTTCAATTTTAAATTTTCTTCTTTAATTAAAAAATAACCAGAAATTAAAACAAATACATTGACACCTATTTTTCCACCTAACCGTAAGAACTGTATAAGTGCTTTATTAAAACTAATATCTTCTATAAAATCAAATTTTCCATGCACTGAAAAATGATGCGCTACTATCATTACCATAGCAATAATTCTTAATATTTCAAAATTCGAGTTTCTTTATTTTTTACTTTTCTTTCTTGTCATATACATCTTCCTTATCGAAAAAAAGACTTCCAAAGGAAATCTTTTAACTCTTATTAATTAAATCAGCATCTTTTAAT
>CAZRIC010000169.1:0-3181 GCA_964600095.1 uncultured Muribaculaceae bacterium | reverse complement strand
TTTTTTATTGTTTCAACAGATACGATTTATGAGTGAGATTCCTTCCTATTTTTTAACTTTTTTATTTGAAAGATATGAAAAAGATTATCCTTATTATCAAGAAAAAATCATTAAAGGAAAAAATGTCAAAAAAATGAAAAGGAGTGTAAGATATGTTTTCTTCTATAATCAAAGATTCTATACAGAGAAAGAACATTTAAAAATATTTTTTCAGCGAAAATAAAATGTCAAAATCTGTCAAACAATTTTTCTTCTTTCGTAAGATGTGTTATGATTTTAATAGGAGGATATCTTATGAATGATATAGAATCTATTTATTTACAATTGTTGAATCAATATCCTTTTATTTTTCGTAGTGAAGAAAGCATTAATTCCAAATTATCTATTGCCATTGCGCTATATTATTCTTTTCTTTCTATGATTGAGCAAAAGGAAAAATCTTTTAAAGTTTATCCAGTTAGTATGTCTAATGAGGAATTGACAAAAATCTATAATCAAGAATTTAAAAAGTTAGTAGAAGAATCTATTAGAAGTGGAATTCCAATTGAGAACTTGATGAATGATAGAATAGAAGAATTGAATTGTCTACAAGAAGAAAATAAGAAATATGCGAAAGAAACCCCAATGGAACCTTACTATGGGTGCCCTAAATTTATGTTTGGAAGAGCTAGTTATATTTTAGAATGTATCGAAAAATTATCTATAGAGGAGTTTCATGTAGAAAGCTTTTTTCAAAGGATGCAACAATTTATGGAAAAATATGGCCATTGCAAAAATAATTGGGGGGATACAATATATCCATTTTATGACGAAGAATATAAAAAAGATTATCACCAGTTTGAAAAAGATTATTATGGTATTTTAGAAATAGAAAAAGCTTTAGTTCCGACAGTAGAGAAGGTATGGAAAGAGAAGTTAACAATCCCAGAGAAACATAATGATCAAGATTTTTCCTATCTTATTCATGTATTTACAAATGGAATGATTCCTTTGGAGAATATGGGAAAAGTTTGTTGTTCCTATGCAACTCCTAATTTGTTAACGACACCTTATGGAAACTGTGGAATTATTTGCGATTACGATAAAGATGCGGTTGAAGTTTTATGTACAGAAGATGCAGGAAGTTGGCTTTCCAGTAAGGATGAATTTATAGACCGGGGTTTTCCAATAACATGGCAAATTTCAAATCCAGTAGGGGTATCGGTTTGGTATGAATATGAACAAATTTCTAAATTAATTCTTCCAGATGATTTAGAAAGAGAAGCGATTCAAAAGAATATTAGATTAAATGGAGAGCCATTAAATTTTTCTAGAATGTCTTATTCTGAGATATTTTTAAATTCTAATGCGAAAGCAATAGGAGCTTTTTATACGGATGATTGTAAAGATATTACTGCTATTCAAGCATATGCTACAAAGTATCAATTGCCTTTAATTCACTTATCTTTACAGAAGCTGAGAGAGAATGCTGGTTTGCCACCTATTCAAAAAGAGGAGGAAAATCATCGTCAATATTAGAAAAAGATAGAAAATACTTGAATTTGTTGACAAATAAAGGGTTATGTGTTAAAATTTAATACTGTGTAGAGCCTCATTCTACAACCGCACGGATAGGTAGATTATGAGAAGAACCTTAATGGCGAGTCTGAGAAATTAATAAAGGAGGATAATATGAAAGCAGTTATTGAGACTGGTGGAAAACAATATTATGTTGAAGAAGGAACTGTTCTTTACGTTGAAAAATTAGATGAAGAAGCAGGTAAAACTGTTACTTTTGATAAGGTATTAATGGTAGATAACAAAGTAGGACAGCCTTATTTAGCAAATGCTGTTGTAACAGGTGAAGTTGTAAAACATGGTAAGACTAAGAAGATTATTGTTTATAAATATAATCAAAAGAAGAACTATCGTAGAAAACAAGGACACCGTCAACCATATACAAAAGTAGAGATTAAAAGTATTAAAGTAAAATAGTAGTATGATTAAAATTACAGTTAAGCAAAAAGAAGAAAAAAATCATTATATTAAAGTAGAAGGACATGCGGGATATGCAGAAGAAGGATTCGATATTGTATGTGCTTCTGTATCTTGTATCTGTATTACAACCATAAATGCTTTAATTAGTATTGATGAGGAATGTGTTGTATATAGTGAAGATGATGGATTTCTAGAATTAGGAATTATGAAACATGATCGGGTGATTGATATATTAGTAGACAATATGTTGAATTTATTACAAGGTCTTGCAAATGATTATCCAGAGTATATTAAAATATTAAGATAGGGAGGTGCCATCTATGAAATTGATGACATTAAATATCCAATTATTTGCTCATAAAAAAGGTCAAGGTTCCACAAAGAACGGTAGAGATTCTATCTCTAAGAGATTGGGTGCGAAAGCAGCTGATGGAGAATATGTATCAGGTGGATCAATTCTTTATCGTCAAAGAGGAACTAAAGTTTATCCAGGTACTAATGCAGGTATTGGATCAGATGATACTGTTTATGCTAAAATTAGTGGATATGTAAAATTTGAACGTGTTGGAAAAGATAAAAAACAAGTTAGTGTTTATCCAGAAATGTAATAGGCTTAGGCCTATTTTTTTTGTAATTTTAAGTTTATTACTATCTATTTTTTATTTTCTATGATACTATAAGTTTATAGTAAGGGTGAATGAACGATGGTAGAAAATGAAAATAAAGAATCTTTAATGGAAGATGAAAATAAAAAAATATTGGTAGAAGAAAACAATGAACCATTAATAGAAGAAGAAACTAAAGAGGAATTGGTTGCAGAAAATAAAGAAACGTTGGTAGAGGAAAGTAGCGAATCATTAATTGAAGATGAGGTAAAAGAACCACTAGTTAAAGAAGCGATAAAAGAAAAAAAACACAAAAAAGTAATGATTGGCTTAATTTGTTTCATTGTTGTAATAGTAGTAATTGTTATTGCATTTGTCATAATAGGAAGTCAAAAAGGAAATAAAAAAGAAGAGAAGCCAGTTGTAGAAGAAAAAGATAAATTACCGTTACCAGAGTTAGCAGACGGTGCTAGAGGAGAACTTGGAATTGATAAAAATATCAATGAAACAGTAATCGATCAATATTTAAATCGTGAGGATGCTGTCTATCGTGATATGCGTATGCTAGAAGATCCTGGAGACTATGAATCTATTGGCGG
>CAZRIC010000168.1:0-3186 GCA_964600095.1 uncultured Muribaculaceae bacterium | reverse complement strand
AACGGCTACAGCCTCTGGGAATTCTCTTATGAAAAAGGCACCTATGGTAGCTACTGTCATTAAAAAGTTCTCGTCAAATATTTTTCCTCTAAAAATATTTTTAAATGCTTTTAATACAATATCATATCCAACAATAATATAAGCAATTACATAGAAACTATTAGAAATAATAGAAGAATCAAATTTTATAAGAAAAGAACATCCCGCTAATAAAAAAGCAATAACAATCTTAAAAAGTTTCTTCTTCATCTTCCTATCCATGAAACATTATACCTCCTCAATAATTACATCTGGTTCTTCTTTTTTTATAACCTTTTTAATTTCTGCTAACTTATTCATTATCGTTTCTTCTTCACATTCAAAAGATAATTTCTGCATCATAAAACTAATACTAACATTTCCAATGCCTTCTATTTTTTTGAGTTTGCTTTCTAATTCATTGGCACAATTCGCACAATCTAAATTTTGTATTTTAAACTTATATTTTTTCATTTTAAAACCTCCTTTATCCTTTATGATTGATATGTTCTAGGCCTATTTCAAATAATTTTACAATATGTTCATCATCTAAAGTATAATACACTTCTTTTCCACTTTTTCTACACCTTACAATACCGCTTCTTCTTAAAACAGCAAGTTGATGGGAAACAGAAGATTTTGTCATATCTAAAACATTTGCTAAATCACATACACACATTTCTTTTTGGTCTAATGCAAAAAGAATTCTACATCTTGTTGTATCTCCTATTAATTTAAATAAATCAGCTAATCTATAAAACGTATCTTCTTTTGGCATTTTCTTCATTACTTCTTCTACTGCCTCTTTATGAATAATATTACAATCACATGAAAATTCATTTCTAGCCATAGAATACCTCCTACTATTATATAGTTTATTAGTTGAATTATTCTTCAACTATCATTATTATAGTTGAGCAAATATTCAATTGTCAATAGGCTCTTATAAAAAAAATAGAAGTGATTGTAAACCTCTATTTTCAATTTATACTTTCACATTTTAGAAAAAAATACTAGTATAATTGTTTAAACATTTCAATGGAGTTCTTAACTTTTGAAAATTTCCCAAATTTTTTAAATACTTGGAATTTCAAATGAGAATCAGTTGTCTTTATTTTTAAAAGATAAGAAATAAGAATATTGGATAATTTTATATTACTAATTTCGCTACGATTTATTTTGTAAATCTCTGTTACCTTTTTATTATCTAATCTTGATAACATAACTAAATTAATCTCTGCTTCAGAAAAACATACAATACAATATCTACTGGAAAATTCCATAACATTACCAATAATTGCTCTACTTAGCAAACTAGGTTTTGTCATTGCAAAAAAATAAACATTAGGATTAAACCCTAAACCGGTTAATAAATATTCTACATTGGCTTCATCAAATTTTGGCATTTGATACTCTAACTTTACTACATTCATAACTTACCTCCGCTAATATTAGCATCATTATACCATAAAATTTAATGAATGCGCTTATCTTTCAACTCTAATAAATGATTAATCTGCCAGTTTCTTTCTTGTTCCATAAGTTCTGTTACATTTTCTTTATCTTTGTTCTGATACTGAATAGCAGATATGACATACATTGCTGTGCCTTCTGCATGTGTTGGAACATGGCAGGTTGCTAAACAATGACTTGTTGCTCTTACGATTTGGCAACTTACTTTATCTTCCTTTTCTATTTCTCTAGCTAATTTTAACACTGTCCAACAATACTTTCTAGCTTCCCACATAGATATCTTCTCTTCCATCCAATCTTTCAAAATTTTTATAGCCGTTTGCGGGATACTTTCATTAGGATATCTTTCTACAAATATATAAAATACTCTATTAAGGCAATCTATCGCCCACTGCGCTAATAACTTATGATTTGTATTTTCTATTAAGGCTTGTATTTCTGGATCATGTTTTGCTAAAGAAAATTTTTTCATATCCATTTTTTCAATACCTCCTATCCCATTTTTTATTTATCAATACCATCTCATTCTAATCTTCTACTGGTTCTATGTCAATAAATCTAATGGACTTATTAAAATTCTTTAAATCATTCTTTATCTTTTTTTCAATACTAAGATATTTTTTTATTGTTATTTTCTCATCTACTATTATTTGTAAAAATACACTATAGTAAGTTGCCATTTTAATTACTTTAATTTTTTTGATTTTAAATTCTTTCCTATTATGCAATTCCTGAATAATATCTTCTTTTATGTCATGATTTTCTTCATCATTTGTAAGAATACCTCTTACATTAGAAATAATCATTGTGATAGATACATAAAATACATAAATTGCCATTCCTAAACTACCAATCTTATCCACATTTATATAATCCGGTATATACTTCTCAAAAAATGTAATTGTCATTATTACTAAAACTACACAGGTAGAGATAAAATCTGCTTTAGATTCTTTATAGGATTCAACCATTAATTCGCTTTTAAACTTTTTTCCATAATACTTTAATAAAGAAATTACTATCCACTTTAAAAATAAAATAATTAAAACCGCAATTACTAAAATACCATTAGGTTCAAATTTACCTTTAAAGAAAAAGAATTGATATAAAATAAATGTTCCAATTAAAAATAATAGAATTCCGGTAAAAAGGTTCGCTATATAATAAATTTGACCATAACCAAATGGATAATTTTTATTTGCTCTTCTTTTTCCTATCTTATTTGCTACTAAACTAGTTATATCCGTAATAAAATCTATAAAGGATTGAATAGAATCAGCTATTAATGTTGAAAAGGAAAATACAATTCCGAAAAATATTTTTAAAACCGCTACTATAAAATTAAGTATAGTTGTAATAATAATAATTTTATTTTCTTTCATATCTACTCACTTCTCTCTATCTTTTTAATTTACATAAAATCTTTCCAAAATAAAAATTGTTTAAATTCTTCATTCTCTTTCATTATATCATGAAAAAAGCAAATCCTCTATATCCATAGATTTGCTTTATATTATTAATTTAATTTTAATTTTTTACCTACTTTTTAGTATAATCAATATTTGCCAGTTTAGCTTGTTTACATAAATTACTTGTTTGGATAGTATATTTTTTACCATCTTTTATAAAATAAGTTCCGCATTGTCTAAATTCAAAACTAACATTTTTTCTAATACACTGCTTTCTAATATCTAA
>CAZRIC010000167.1:0-3209 GCA_964600095.1 uncultured Muribaculaceae bacterium | reverse complement strand
AGAAGAACCAGAAATAGAAGAAGATGAGTTAAATTTTCCATCTGGTTTCGATGAAAAGGAATTTGCCAAATCAATGTTTTTATTATATAAAGATATTCAAGTGGATTTTATGAATTTTGACTATAATAATTTAATGGAAAAATTAGGATTAGAGATGTATGATCAATTCTCAAAACAGATGAGGCATTTAGAAAATAGTGGAAGACAATCTGTTCGTAATAATATTGAACTTCAAAAAATTCAAATTATGTCATTTACTCAAGGAGAAGATACCGATACAGCAGTAGTACATTTATCCGTATTAGAAGATAAATATATGAAGAAAAATGAAGAGCCACTTCGTTTAACATCTGTAGGAGTTAGATATGAAAGTTGTTATGCATTAACAGTAGTAAAAAATTATCAATCCAAAAATATTAAGAAGTGCCCAAATTGCAATGAAAAATTACAGGGATCTCCATTTGTATGTCCAAATTGCGGTGTAATGTTGCAAGAAAGTATTGAAAATTGGATTTTAAAGGATTTAAAATTAGTTGCTAGTAAGTCTTATTCTCAGTTAAAGAAATAATTTCACCAATTATTGATGAAATTTTTTTTGTAAAAAAGGGTTAATTAGAATATAAAGCAAAAAAATACATTGATTAGTAAATATTGATATGTTATAGTTAAACTAGAAAGGTAGGAAAGTATGAAAAAGAAAATTTTAATATTATTTTTAGTGATTGCATTAGTTGGTATAACGGGATGTGGAAAGAAAAAAGAGCTTGAAAAGGGAAATCAAGAAGGTGACTGCCATTATAATGGAAAACTAGTTCAAGGTGCGGAGTATGTAAATGGACAATATACTTACCATTATAAAGAGGAAACTACTGTTTTTGGATGGGAGTCTATTACAGAAGATGGTTGGGGTGTAGTTTTAACGGATAAAGAATCATCAGAACCAGTTACAACAAAACTTTGCAAATCTATTAATGGGAAACCGATTGTATCTATGAGCGATATGTTTTCTAATAGTAATACAGTAAGTATAGATTTAAGTAGTTTTGATACAAGTAATGTAACGAATATGTGGGGGATGTTTCAAAGAAGTAAGGTAAGAGAGTTGAATCTAAGCAGTTTTGATACGAGTAATGTAACAGATATGACTTCTATGTTCTGTGCCATTCAACCTGTCATATTAGATTTGAGTAGCTTTAATACTAAGAAAGTAAAAAAAATGACAGGAATGTTTGAAGAAAGTCAAGTTACTACATTAGATTTAAGCAGTTTTGATACAAGTAGTGTAACAGATATGAGTGACATGTTTTCTATGAGTAAAGCTACTACATTAGATTTGAGTAGTTTTGATACAAGTAAAGTAACAGATATGAGTGGTATGTTTTCTATGAGTAAAGCTACTACATTAGATTTAAGCAGTTTTGATACAAGAAATGTAATTGATATGAGCAACATGTTTTTTTTCAGTAATGCAAGCAGTATAGATTTAAGTAGTTTTAATACGAGTAATGTAGAGAATATGTATCAGATGTTTACAGGAAGTGAAGCAATAACACTAGATGTAAGTAACTTTAATGTTGAGAATGTTAAGGATGTAGATAAGATGTTTTGCAATAGTAAAGCATTAGAAAATAATACTATTAATTATGGAAAGAATGAAGAGAAGCTAAAAGCAAGGACAGTATGTAATAAAGAATAATTTTAAATAGGATAAATTATTCTTATACACGAAAAAAAGAATCTTAAGATTCTTTTTCTATTATCTTTTTTCCCTGATAAGTATTGTTGTTTACCATATATTTATCAATATCATTTAAAATAGTTACTTTTTTTATTAGCCAATTTGGTTCTATTAAATCTTCTATTTTAGGATCTCCGGTTAATCTATGAATTACAATTTCTGGTCTTAAATATTCTAATTGCTTACAGGTAATTTTAATATATTTTTCACGTGATAAAATAGGGAAATGTTCTTGTTCATAGATAAGTGCTAATTTGGTATTTTTTAAAATTGAAAGCATATGAATTTTAACACCTTGTATATCTAAAGTATTTAAATATTTAGCAGTTTCAATCATCATTTCTTCTGTTTCATAAGGAAGTCCATTAATAATGTGAACGACTACATTGATATTTCTTTTTCTAAGTTCTGTTACCATGTTTTCAAAACATTCTAAGGTATGGCATCTATTAATAAAAATAGATGTTTTTTTATGAATGGTTTGAAGCCCTAATTCTACGACTAGATAGGTTCTATGGGATAATTCTTCTAAATAGTCTAGACATTCTTTGGTAATAGCATCTGGCCTAGTTGCAATAGCAATTCCAATAACATTAGGAAGTCTTACGATACTTTCATATTTTTCTTTTAAAATAGCAAGTGGTGCATAAGTATTTGTGTGTGCTTGGAAGTAACCAATATATTTGCTATTAGGCCATTTTTTTAGCATAATCTCTTTAACACTATCAAATTGTTTTAAAAGTGGTTCTTCTACTTTTCCAGCATATTCACCGCTTCCTAGGGAAGAACAGTAAATGCAACCACCAGTTCCAACAGTCCCATCAATATTAGGACAAGTAAATCCAGCGTTTAAACTAACTTTAAATACTTTAGAATGAAAGTTCTTTTTATAAAAATAGTCTAAAGTATGATATCTTTTATTGGTATTAGAATATGGAAATGGATTAGACATATATATCACCTAACTTATTATAGCATTTTTAGAAAAATAAAAAAATGGTGAAATTTGTTATAATCTTCAGACAATCCCTTTAATTTTTGTTATAATGAGTATGGATGTAAAGTATGAAAAAAAATAAATTATTAAAAGTATTATTGATTACAATTGTCGTATTAATACTGGGAAGTTGGATTATTCCAGCAAGTATTTATTCTAACGGAACATTTTCTAAAATAGGACATGAACCATTAGGAATTTTAGATATCTTTTTTGCTCCCTTACAATTTTTTAACTGGGGGATGGAAAAGTCACAGTTATCAACAGATGGAACTTCTGTATTAGCTTATAGTTATGCAAGTATTTTGTTAGTATTATTTGCAACAGGAATCTTTTATAGTATTTTAAATAAAACTGGGGCTTATGGAAAATTAATAAATGATGTAGTAAAAAAGTTTAAAGGAAAAGAAAGAAAATTCTTTTTCTTAACATCTATATTCTGGCCCTTTCCGGGCGGAACTCACACGATTTTAT
>CAZRIC010000166.1:0-3226 GCA_964600095.1 uncultured Muribaculaceae bacterium | reverse complement strand
CTTATAATTTATTAAAGATAGATACGATGGAAAAATGCTAGTATATCCACCATATTTTTCAGTCGGCAAACTTTCCTTGATATTAACAATCCCTTTACCTTTAGGTAATATTTTTTCTTTAAAAAACTGCCCAGTTCGAATTTCAGTTTTCTTACTAATCAAAATGTCATTTCGATATAAAGTGTTTTCTACTGTTTTCTTAAATTCTTCAATATCTAAAACCTCTCCTGTTTTAGAATCAAAATGTGCAAAAGAAGAATCTATGCTATTAATAATATATCCATATTTTAATTCATTATATTTTTTACTTTCATATAATTTTTTATTAAGTTCTCTTAGTCCCTCATAATTAAATTTTAGATTACAATACTGCTGCTAAATAAGCATCGTGTGCATGATGATAGTCGTTCAAATCTCTGAATTTATAAAGTTCAAATTTTTCACGATAATTATGGGATAAAGAAGCTGGTAAATAGATAACTTTAGAATCTTTGTGTAAGAATTTCATAATATTAGCAACATGCTTTGTAATCTGTCTGGTTTCTACCAATTGTCTATTGATAAAGCCTTCTATTTCCTCTTCTTTATACTCTTTTCTAATTAAATTATGAAATTTAGAAGCAGAGATTAATTTAATATCTTTTAAATGCTCCCACCAGCGGATATTTTCTCTTGTTCTAAATTTGCTAGGCAAAACAAGATTAGCCGCTTTATCTTGATTCTCCTGTCTTAAAACTAGTGCTTTATTTTCAATAGAATCATTTTTAATAAGAGTTCTAGGAAGAATATGATCAACTTCATAATCCTTTAATTTATCAATTTCAAGTGGAGTTGCAGAATATAAACTTTTTCCTTCCTGTATAAAGTATAGGAAAAGTTTCTCTACTTGCAAATCATCATTACTCTTTTCACCTAATTCTTTTGTTAATTTTTTATAATCATCAATAGTAGCTTTGGAAGCATCGTATAATTTTGATAAATATTTTTTTCTATCATCCTTTCTTTCCTTCTTTTCATCCCCTCCGGCCATCTCTATACTGATAGCATCTGGCTCATAACCTATAAAATCAACCAGTTCTTCCACTACCTTCAAAGCCTGCCAGATGCCTCTTTTAGTAGCTGGTGATGTACTTAATTCTTCCACTATTTTATAATTTAATCTTTCTATATTCTCATCTATGTTTTCTTCAGCAATCATATTTTGAAACTTATATTTTTCATCTGTAATAATTTGCATAAAATTATCATTTGTTTCCCGCATCAAATCCATAATACTTTTTCTTGTAGACGTTTTCTCATCATAATAATAAGGAGTAGTAAGTAATTTTTTTGATAAGTTACTCCATCCAACATATTTTTTCTTTATAATTTTAGGGATAATTGGTTTTAATACTGGATATTCTCTTTCAATTTTAGTTTTCAAAATATCCTTATCTTCAAAAATAGTTATCCAACGAATAATTTCTTCTGCATCTTCTAGTTTTAAATTAGTATCTTTAAAAAATCCATTTTCTCCATAAAAGTCAAGATAGGATGATAATGTATTAGCAAACTTATTATCAGCAGAATAACCAGTTACAGAAAGTTCGCCATTATACATATCAAATTCACGAGATTTTATTAGATACTCTTTAAATTTCTTATCCGTTAAAGTTCCAACCTCTTTTCTAAAAAATTCATCCATTACTCTTTGTTGAAAAGAGTGAGTGAGTCTTTCATTATTGACTCTAATTTGCTTTAACTCATTTAAAACTTTATATTCCGAATATAAAATAGAATTTTTTGGCATTGCTACTTCTTTTAAAAGATAACTGCAGTGACCTAACTCTAACATTTTAGTGATAAATTTTTCAGCAGAATTTTCTTTATCAATTACTTCATCAA
Source organism: uncultured Muribaculaceae bacterium (assembly GCA_964600095.1). GTDB lineage: Bacteria > Bacillota_I > Bacilli_A > RF39 > UBA660 > UBA5578. Next base: position 1,342 of record CAZRIC010000166.1, on the reverse strand, counting down.
AATTATAAGGAGTTATTTTTACATTTTCATAGCCTTCATTTCTTTTCATCCATGCAAATTTACTTTTTGAATCAGCTACTAATGGACCAACATAATAAGGAATTTTAAAAGATAATAACTTTACAAGTTTATATTCATTGTCTACCATATCAAACAAAAATTTATAATATTTTCCTTGATTTTCAATAATCATTTTCAATTCATTTCTATTTAGTTGATAAGGATATTTGCCATTTGAAGTACTAGTAATACGTGGTATAAATAAGCCCTGATTCATTCTTTTCTGTATATCAGTTATATATTTATTAGAAGTGTCTATATCTAATAAATCAACTACTTTTTCTAATGATTTCTTTAATTCTTTTATAAAATCATCATAAGAAATATTATTGTGAATATAACTATCATATAAACAAGTGTATTTAGAATTAGTTCTAAATATTTTTCTATATTCATTTCTGTCATAGTTTAATACTTTCTTTAAATATTTTAAATCCTCTTGATGTTCATTATAATAATCTACCATTAAATTTGAAAGACTGATATTTTCTCTATTTTCAAACAATGTTGTTAAAAAAATCGCATCATATAATTCTTTCATTAAACTTAATGTTTCAATTTTATTTTTTAAAGTTTTTTCTAAACTATCATATTTATCATCAAAGTCACTACCAGATAAATTTATTTTAATTTCTTCATCTAGCTCTATATTAAATAATTTAGAAACAGAAAATTGATTTCCAACTAGTAAATTTATCAGTGACGATAATACGTTTTTGCTTTCTTTACTTGTATTAAAAAATGGTTTTAATTGTTCTTCTAATAATCTTTTTCTATCATTTTTAGATGGATTTAAAACAGCTTTTTCTAATTCTTCATAGTTAATATCATTTACTTGATAATCTTCTAATTCAATCTCTTCACATATAGTAGCCATGCTAAAAAAAACAGTTTTTAATTTTTCTTTAATATTTAAATTTTTAACATCAAATTCCTTTGCTCCATTTAAAAAATTACCACGGTATTTTATGATATGATGAATTGCTAAATAAACTAAACGTATATCCATCTTTCCAGTATTATACATCAGTTCTTTTCTGAGATGATAAATTGTTGGAAATTTTTTATAATATTCTTTTATCATCTCTTTTTCTTCTTTTGTCAAAGGATGCTTTTTATTTTCTTTGTCAGAATTCCAAAAAAAGCTTTCGTTCATTTTATCAAAAAAGTTTGGATCTACTTTATTTATTTCTTCTTTAAATGCTTCTTGAAGTAATTTGATTCTTTGTCTTCTTCTATCATATCTTCTTCTGGTGCTTCTTTGTTTTCTTCTATCTTCTGC
>CAZRIC010000165.1:0-3237 GCA_964600095.1 uncultured Muribaculaceae bacterium | reverse complement strand
ATATTCAACAGATGCTTATAAGAAAGACAAATCAGTAAGTATTCCACTTTTAATGGTTGTTCGTAAAGGAAAAATTCAGTGGCATCAAAATGGTAATATGACTGAAGATGATATTCGTACTGAATTAAAAAATAATAAAGTAATTAAATAAAAGAATTAGGAAGTGGTATTGTGAGTAAAAAAAATAGTGAAGCAAGTCTTCCAAAAAATAAAACATTAATGATTGGCTTAGTTTCTACTATGATTCTTATCTTGGCGGTTTTATTAGGTTACATTATTGTAACTAAAGTAAATACTTATAATAATCATAAAAAGGTAATGGAAGAATTTCGTGAATATGTTAATAATAAGGATTTATCCTTAGTTTATTACATGCATACGGGTTGTCAATTTTGCACTATGGAGGAACCTATTTTAGAGCAAATTGCCAAAGATTATGATTTAAAATATTTAACGATAGATTCTAATGATTTATCTGGAAAGAATAAAAATGAGGTGTTAAATACATTAGGTATTGAAGGAAAAACACCAACTTTAGTTGTTATGAAAGATGGGCATTCTGTCGCTACTCATATTGGCTATGCAGATGGTTATAAATTAGTAGAGTTCTTTATCAAGTCAGAATTATTAGATGAAGGATCTACTTATAAACCAGAGGAGAATTTAAAAGTATTAGATTATGATTCTTTCAAAGAAAAGAGAGATTCAGATGAAACTTATGTAGTTACGATTGGTACTTCTACTTGTGAATACTGTAAAGCTGCGAGACCAACTTTGAGTAATATAGCTAAAGCATATAATATTGATATTCATTATGTTAGTTTAGATTATTTATCAAAGGAAGAAAGAACAAATTTTTTTGAAGACTTAGAAGATTTAAAATATGATGAGTCTACTTTTAAAGAAGAAGGAAAAATGAGAACACCTTCTACACTAGTAATAAAAAATAAAAGAGTAGTTGGACATTTAGAAGGGTTACAAGATGTAACCGCTTATGTTAAATTTTTCAAAGAACAAAAAATAATAACAGAATCATAATAAAAAAGGGGGAGTGCTAACAATGAAATGTGAAAAGTGTGGTCATGTTAATAGTGAGTATAGTATCATTTGTGAGAATTGTAATGCCCCTTTAAATATAGAAGAGAATAAAGCTTTACAAGAAAAGTATCATAATAAAAATCATCATATTGATATAGAAGATATTCATAATAATTCTAATGAGCATGATTTTAATCATACTAGAAAGCAAGTTTTTAAAGGAGTAATAGTTGTTCTATTGCTCTTTATCTCTTTTGTTACCTATTTATTAGTTAGCTATATTTTAGATAAAGAATCCAAAGAAGTTTTAAATCGTTATTCTGAATATATGAAAAATTCTACCGTTGCTTTATTTTATTTTGGTAATGAGGAAGAAATTAATCAGCTATGTGAAGAGTATTCGAAAAACTATGGTTTTGATTATTTAAATATTCAAGCTAAAAAAATTAGTAAAAAGAAAAAGAGGCAAATTCAAAAAGAATTAAATATTTACAATGTGTATTCCACTCTTGTAATTACTCAATCAGGTGTTCCTATTACTTCTGTTACAGATATTAGTTCAAAAGAAGAATTACAAAAATTTTTACAAAAAGAGGAACTTATATCCTCTTATTTGGGAGACACAACAGATTCGTTAGAATCTTTTAAGGATGCTTTTGCGTCTGATTCACCTGTTTTATTATATTTTCCAACAAGTTATCATGAGGATGTGAAAAAAAGTAGTGAACAATTAGAAGCAATAGCGGAACAATATGCTTTATCTTATTATGAAGTATCAGGATATCTTTTAAGTAAAAGACAACTATTAAAATTAATGTCCCAGTTAGGATATAGTGAAATCCAGGAAGATTTAATTCTTTATATCATTGACGGAAAGGTAGTTACAACTGTAGAAGATACAAAAAAAGGAGACTATTTTAAATTATTGTCATCTTATGGTATAATTGATACATCAAGTGCTAATTATTTAATAAATATTTCTTTTTCAAAATTTCAAGAATTTTTAAAAGAAGATAAAACAAAATATGTTATTTTGATTGGCTCTAACGATTGTGTGTATTGTGATAGAGTAAAAACGATGCTTGGTCAAATTGCTAATCAACATCACCTTGTTATTTATTATTTAAATGCCACTACTAATATAGAGGATGTTTCTAAATTAGTAGAAGAACTTGGTGTAGAAACTGGTCTTAGTACACCATTTATGTTAATTTTTGAAAAAGGAAAAGTATTAGATTATGTAGTTGGGCCAACAACAAAGGAATTATATGTTGAGAAGCTAACAGAAATGGGTGTAATACGATAGGAGGATTATATGAGTACCGTTTTAGAAAAAATAGAAGATTATGCAAAGAAATATCCTGGGACAATTGCTTGGAGAAAAAAAGCTCATGCTAAAGTTATTGAGAAGCATTTAAATCCTGGCGAGGAAGTTTTATATGCATTTTGTTGTCAAAAAGGTTTATCATCATTAGAAATTTTTAATACTTATGCAGTAGCGCTAACGAATAAGAGAATTTTAATTGCTCAAAAAAGAGTTTTATTTGGATATTTATTTTTGGCAATTACTCCAGATATGTTTAATGATTTAACTATTAGAACAGGTATTATTTGGGGAAAAGCATGCTTAGATACTGTAAAAGAAGTAGTAGTATTATCAAATCTATCAAAAGCATCCGTTGATGAAATAGAAACCGCAATTACAGAATATATGATGACGGAAAAAAAGAAATATGTTAAAATCGCAAAGGAAAACGTTTAGTTTTCTTTTTTTCAAAAAAGCGATATAATAAAGTTAGTGGTGATATATGAAAAAAAAGTATAAAATTAAATATAAAACGGTGTTTATTGTTGTTTTTGTTATCTTAATTATTTTTTGCTGTATAAGGTTTTATTCTAAGGGCTATACAGTAACTTACAAATTGGGAAAAGATAAGTATGAGGTAACTGAGATTTATACAAAAAATGCTACGGATGAGATAGATAATTATTATATAGAAGTAACAGTAAATCAGATTGCGTATGGATTCCAATTCTACCATAGATTTTCTAAGAAAAGAAAAGTAGTAGAAGATATTATTACGTATGATGGTGATTACCAATGTGTTTTACCAATTATAGGTGGAAAAGCAGAAAGCGACTTATTGTGCTATAAAGATTACCGTTATTATTTTTATAACACTATAAAAGGAAAAGATA
>CAZRIC010000164.1:0-3246 GCA_964600095.1 uncultured Muribaculaceae bacterium | reverse complement strand
AGATAAAGAGGAAATAGAACCATTAGAAGAAAAGAAAACTATTCCTAAAGGAAATCAAAAGGTAGTGGTAACAATTGGAAGAGAATATGGTTCTGGTGGAAGATATGTAGGAAAGTTATTATCTGATTTATTAGAAATACCCCTTTATGATAAAGAAATGATTTCTTTAGTTTCCAAAGAATCTGGATTGAGCCCAAAATATATTGAAAAAAGTGAACAGAAAAAAGGAAATATGGGAGGCAATTTTTACTCTAATGATGATGAGTTATTTATTGCAGAAAGTAAAGTAATCAAAGATCTAGCAAGGAATTCCTGTATTATTGTTGGTAGATGTGCTGATTACATTTTAAAGAATCAAAAAAATGTATTTAGAGTATTTTTATATAGTAGCGAAGAGGACAAGTTAAAACGCGCCACTAAATATTATGGTTTAGATGAGAAAACAGCTTCTAAGGAGATAAAAAAGGTAAACCGTGAAAGAGAGAAACATTATAAGTATTATACGAATAGTGATTGGAAAGATTTTTCTCATTATGAATTAGTATTAAATGTGGATACATTTGGAGTAGAAAAAACAGCTTTAATCATTAAAGATGCGATAGAGAAAAGGGAGTATTAAAAAGTTAAGTTTAAAACTTAACTTTTTTTTGTATTTGCCATTATAAAAAGAAAGGTTCTATGATATAATTTATGATAAAGAGGTGTGTAGCATGAGAAAGAGTAAAAAAGTAGTTATCTTAATAGTTGTTATGTTATTGGTAACTCTTTTATTTTCTAATCAATTTTTTCATTTACAAAAAGAAAATAAAATAGATGTTATTTTAGCAAGTGAAAATTATTCTTATTTGCCAGTAGAGGCAAAAAATTATATTAAAGAGGTTTATCAAGAAACAGGGGAGGTTATTCTTACTGAGAAAAATAAGGAAGAAGATATGCCTTATTTGAACCCTAAATATGCCACTTATCTTTCTTTGAGTGAGGAAGAAAAAGAAACTGTAGAGTTAATTCCTAGTGCATATGTAGTTGACTTTTCTTCTTCAAAAGTAGTAGAAGGAAACTATCCATCAAAATATAGTTTAACAAACGTTGATAATAAGAACTATTTAACTCCTTTTAAAAATCAAGGTAGTTTAGGAGTTTGTTGGGCAATGGCTTCTATTGAACAAGTAGAAAGTTATTTGTTATTACAAGATCATAAAGGATATTCTTCTACTAGTGAGACATTTTCAGTAAGACAAATGGATTATATTACTAGTAATAATGGTATTAATAATTATGAAAATGAGATTGGTCAAAGATTATTAACGGAAGGTGGTAATTATTGGATGTCATCTACCGTTATGTCATATGGACTTTCATTAGTAGATGATAGTCTTATGCCATTTAATCAGAGTAAGGACAAAAGAGAATTATCGGAAATTTTTAATTATGGAAATTCTAAGTATGAGCTTGAGTCTTCTATTATAGCTCCTACGATTACAGTTACAACGAGTAGTGCAGTAAAAGAAAACTATAATAATTTCCTAAAAGAAAACATTATGAAATATGGGGGAGCTTATGTAGGAACTGGTTCGCCAACGGGAGACTGTGGCTTTCAAAATACAGATGGCACTTATGCCATAATGGATGACAGTAAATGTTCTGCAACATCTGGTCATGCTATGCAGATTATTGGTTGGGATGACGACTATCAATACACTTATTGTCAATCTGGAAATAGTTATTATTCTGTAAATTCCTCAGGCACTTGTAGTACAGGAACAAAAAAAGTAGGAACAGGCGCATGGATTTTAAGAAATTCATGGGGAAGTACTTCCCAATATAAATATGTTTATTTAGCTTATGATTCTTATGAACTAGATGTTGCTTTTACAACGTCTTTAAGTCCTATGAAAAATAGAACTTGGGATAATAACTATTATAAAAATATGCTTACAAATGGATCTTTCTATCACAATATAACGGATAGTGTCCAATATACAAAGTTAATTAACACACCTGAGAAACTAGAAAAAGTAAAATTTATGACATATAGTGAAGGTGGAAAATTTACTTTATCTATTAAAGTAGGAGATAAGAATTATTCAAATATTAAAACCTTTACAGTAAATAATATGGGATTTTATACTATTGATTTATCAGATGCAAATATTATTTTAGATAGTGAGCAATTTACAATAACAATTAGAAGTACCAATGGTAAACGATTAATACAAAATACAATATCAGCCTTTACTTCAAATGTAGAATCTACTCCTAGTATTAAAACAAAAGATGTAGAATTTGTTTTAGAGGAATCAGCTTCTAACTATCCACTTATTATTTATTCTGATACAAAGAATATTGCTTCTAATAAGAAAATTTCTTATTCATTATATAAAAATGGTGTGGATTACAGTAATTATATTGATTCTGTTAGTAATAATACAGTAGCAGCAAACAATGTAAATACAACTTTAGTCTTAAGGAATTCTATTCCAGCAGGCACTTATCAGTTAAAAAGTTCTTATATGAATTATAGTTCGGAATCTAATATTGTTGTAATCTCTAGTGATAAATTAGAAGGTAGTGGCACAGCAGCAGATCCTTACTTATTATATACTGAAGAAGATTTAAAAATGATGAAATATAAATTAGATGCTTATTATTTATTGAAAAAGGATATTACTTTGACAAAAAATTGGACACCAATTGGAACAAAGGCAAAGCCATTTAGAGGTGGATTTGATGGTGGAAATCATACGATTACAAATTTAAAAATCAATTCTCAAAGTGAAAATGCAGTTGGTTTCTTTGGATATGTAGAAGTAAAAGTACCTTATAGTTATCAATTCGATGAAGATGGTAATTTTGTTGGTACGAATAAATATTATAATGAAAAAACATACATTAGAAATATTAGATTTAAAGATGCATCAATTTCTAATACTGGGAATGCTAGTATTTTGATAGGAAATTTAACATTCAATTCTAATAATGTGCCTGAATATGCTCAAAATGTTGATAGTCCAACTTTTACTATTGATAGTGTACATTTTATAGATGGAAGTGTTCTTTCTAATAAAGGAGAATCTGGAGTTATAGTAGGAAAGATTAATATTATTCCTAGAGCTTTTAATACTCCAAGTTTTAAGATTAATAATGTATTTTCGTCTGTTACTATGTCAGGAATTAATTCTGTAGGATTAATTGGTTTTATAAATGATTCCTATATAAGTGGTGGTGCAGTAAGTTTAAGACTCAATA
>CAZRIC010000163.1:0-3249 GCA_964600095.1 uncultured Muribaculaceae bacterium | reverse complement strand
ATAAATTACCTATTCCATCCTCATGCATATCTTCAACATAGATTTGATAACTACCAGTTGCCTCATATACACTAATTCTACCTACCACTAATACTTTTGTTCCATCCATTGGTTGAAAATTTAATTTACTAGCATTACGGCTAAACATAATCGCATTAATTTTACTAGTTTCATCTTTTAAAGAGAAATATAAATGCCCAGTTGTATGTCCTTTAAAATTAGAAATTTCACCCTTTAAAAAAACAGTACGTAAATGCTCATTCCGATCAAATTGGTCTTTTAAATAGCGATTAATAGTGGATACCGTTAAATATTTTGATGGATTAGGATTCATGGTCCACCTTATGATGATATACTTTATCTAATACACCATTAATCATTTTTCTTACATCATCATCACTATAGTCTTTAGCAAGTTCTATTGCTTCATTAATAGCAACTACTTCTGGTGTATCTGAATAAAGAAGCTCATAAATTCCTAAACGTAAAATGGCTTGATCAGTAAAACCTAATCTATTAATTGTCCATTTGTTTAAATATTGGTTAGCACATTCATCAATATCTTTTTGATTTGTAATTACACCATAAACAGTATCTCTTACAAAATCATTATCTATCTCTAAAGTATTTGCAATTACTTGATCTACCTCATAATCAATTTTATTACTTTGATAAATATTTATTTGATATAGGATTGTCATAATTTTTTTACGCAATTCACTTCTTGTTACTTGTTCCATAAAAATCACCTATACTTATTTTAACATAGTTCCAAAAAAAATAGAATATCATGTATTCTATTTTTAATTGATTCGAATAATAGATACTCTATCACCATCAGTTATTTCATAAAAGTTTCCATTTAATCCTTCCATTTTATGAATAGAACTACCTACCATACTTACCAACAAACGATTATTAAAATCGTATAGATTAACACGATTATTTTCATATTTAACAATACGCTTGCTATCTAGTATAGTATTATAACTTGGAATTTCTGACTCAGAAATATTGGCTTCTTTTTCTGTTTCTATTTTATTAGTCTTCATATTAATAAAATATCTCGTTGATAAAGACTTGCCATCACCCTCCTCAAATGTAATATAAGTATCATTAATATAAATAGCATTATGAATGTTGGCGATAGGATAATCACTAATATTTGCTTTAGAACGCTCTACAATGCCATCATAAACAATAATATCACTATCAGTTCTTAATAAAGTATATCCATAATTAGTTGGAGAATTGTAAATTATTTCATCCTCTTTACAATTTAAGAATTCTTTTATTTTTCCATTATTTACTCCAAAAATTACATAATAAGTGGATTTTTCTTCTCCTGCTATCATATTTTCATATTGTAAAATATTCCAATCTTTATTAATCTTTGCAGAAGTACGAATAGCATTAGCAGGTACTTCTTCTGCCACTTTCATTTTTTTGCTACCTGTAAATAAAGTTTCATATTTATTATTTAAAATTTTTAAAATTCCATTTTGATCTACTACAATTGTATAATTATCATAAACCTCAATACTATCATATCTAGCATCTAATAAAACTTGATTTCTATTGTTTAGTAACCCATATCCATTTGATGTTTTTACCTTGATAACATCTCTATTAGGAATCTGCTCTATTCTTAGATAATTAAATGGAATAATTGTCTTTCCATTCGCATCTATAACGCCATATTTGCCATTATTATTAGCTGTCATATATCTACTACTAGCAGTATAAAGAGAATCATCCTCAGAAGTATAAATTTCATCTCCTAAAATATAATCTTTATCAAATACTTTTGTAAAATTCTCTATTTCAATTAAATTGATATGACCTTGCGCTAAATAGGTAGTACCATTCCAGGAAATGATAGAAAGTTCTCCATCAATAATTTTAGAAGAAATAACTTCTCCCGTTTTAAAATTATACTTTATTGCTAAATTTTCCTGTGTTTTAGGATTTGTTGAAATCGTTAATAATGTATCTTTTCCTATGTAATAATTTTTAATAGTATCTTTATAATCTAAAGTATCATTAGTAATCGCAACATATCCCATATCTTCATTTTCTGTACTCTTATAAATTTTATATGGTTTTGGGCTATCATAACTTGTATGAATTGCCAAATCTTTTCCTTGATATACTGGCCTTGCTGATGCTATCGCATAAGATAAATATAATGGATTCTTAACTACTACATTTCCATCCATATCCACTATCAAAAATTCGTCATTAACTTCTAGCTCAAAATAATTTCCGTATTGGTTTTGAATAAATGCAGTCTCTGCAATAATCGTAATATCATTCGTGTTTACAACATTAGTATTGGTATTAGTATTGGTATCATTTGGATTAGAATCCTTTGGTTTTTCTTTCTTAGAACCTTTTAATAAAAAGACTAAAGAAACTCCCACTAAAATAATGCATAAAAAAATAGCAACAATAATGATTTTTTTCTTCTTTCCCATTCTCTTTACCTCCTATTATTAAGATTAACACAAAAGAAAAAAATAAGCAAGAATCTGCTTATTTTAAAATTGACTTTAAATTATTTCTTAATGTATCTATTTCCATAAATTTTTTTGTATGAATAGTAGTATACTTCCTAATAGTCAATAAAAGTTTTCCAACAATCAAAATAAAAGAAAGAAGAACTAATAAAATTCCTAATAATAGACTATCTACTGCCATTAAATAAAGTCCTAATCCAAGTAATAAAATAGAAATTAATAATGCAATTAAGATAGTAATATTACTTTGATAATCATTTTCCATATTGGCGACTTTTGTTTTCAAATATTCTATTTGTTCATCTTTAGTCATTTTTAAATCGTCCATTGCTTCAATAACATTATTATAAACAATTTCATTTTTATTTTTTTCTTCTCCTGTAATTGCTATATTCATAACTTTTTTTCCCATAAAAACCTCCCCGTACAATTTTATTATATCATATTTTATTCACTTACAAAACCAGATATAGTACTAAAAATTTTAATTACACTATTTTTTACCAAACCACTAATACTCGTAGATAGTTTTAAACCAATATTAGAAAATTTATTTTGGTAGTCTTTTTTAGTATCCACTACATAATTTTTAATATCTACTTCTTTTCCATCTTTAATATCTTGTTCAAATTGAATAATTTGTTCTTCTGTTAATGCCATTTTTTGATAATTTTTAAATTCATAATAACCAGTTAATTGAGAAAAATAAAGAGTTAAAAAAATAACAAAG
>CAZRIC010000162.1:0-3281 GCA_964600095.1 uncultured Muribaculaceae bacterium | reverse complement strand
CATTTTTGTAAATATTATTATAATGAATTTGGTAAGAAAGAATATTTAAAAAGAGATAAGATAACAAATTATATTGAAAAAAAGGCAAAAGAAGGAATCAGAATACTACTATTGGCAACTAGTACACAAAAGGAAGCATTACCATTTCATAATTTAAATTTAGTTGGGCTTTTATTGATTAAAGATGATATTCGACCACATGTAACAGAGGGTATTGAATTAGTAAAATCGGCTCATATTAATACTGTAATGTTAACTGGTGATAATAAAGAAACGGCATGCTCTATTGCAAAAGAGTTACATTTATTAGAAGATGATTCTGTTATATTGACCAGTGATGAGTTGAATCAATTGAGTGACTTAGAATTAAAAAAAATAATTCCTAAATTAAGAGTTGTAGCGCGTATGCTACCACATGATAAGAGTAGATTAATTAGAGTTTGTCAGGAACTAAATCTAGTAGTAGGAATGACAGGTGATGGAGTAAATGATGCGCCTGCTTTAAAAAGGGCAGATGTCGGATTTAGTATGGGTAGCGGAACAGAAGTTGCTAAAGAGGCAAGTGACATTGTTATTTTAGATAATAATTTTTTATCTATTAGTAAAGCTATTTTATATGGTCGAACTATTTTTAAAAGTATTCGTAAGTTTATTATTTTACAATTAACAATTAATTTATGTGCGTTAAGTTTGAGTATTATAGGACCTTTTGTTGGAATTGATACACCAGTAACTGTTATTCAAATGTTATGGATTAATATGGTAATGGATACTTTAGCTGGCTTAGCATTCGCATTTGAACCACCTCTTTTGGAGTATATGAAAGAAAAGCCAAAAAGAAAAGAGGAACCTATTATGAATAATTATATGTATAGTCAAATACTGTGGACAGGTTTACTTTCTTCCTTTTTATGTTTCTTTTTCCTAAAGTCACCTTGGATTAAAAATTTTTATCAAAATGAAGAAACTTTGCTTTCTGCTTTCTTTGGATTATTTATTTTTATTGATATTTTTAATAGTTTTAATGCGAGAACTAATCGCTTAAATTTACTTTCTAATATTAAACAGAATAAAGTATTTATTGTTATTATAAGTTTTATTGTAGTTGTACAGTTATTACTTATTTATTTTGGAGGTAGTGTATTCCGTACGACTACTTTGAGTTTTCAAGAATTGCAATTAATGATTTTCTTTGCCTTTTTAGTGATACCGATTGACTGGTTACGTAAATACTATTTGCGTTTAAAAAATAAAAATCAAGGCGTATAATCTAAAAACTCCTGCTCAAACTATTAAGGGAGGGGAAAAAATGAAAAAGTGGTTTATAGCAATCTTATGTATGTTTTCTTTAGTAGGCTGTTCTATTGGTAAAGATATGACAAATACTCCTACCAAGAAAGTGGAAGCCTATATGGATGGATATCAAAAACTAGATTCATCAGTATTAAATGATTTAGATACTTTACTTCATGATGTAGAGTATACAGTAGATCAGAAATCTCGTTATAAAGAATTAATGAAAAAGCATTATAAAGATATGAAATATGAAATAAAAGATGAAAAAATTAATGGAGATAAAGCAACTGTTGAAGTAGAAGTAGAAGTAAGAGATTATAGTAAGATTCTTTCTTCTAAAGATATTCCAGATGAAATTAAAGATGAAGAAGGAAACTATACTGATGAAGCTTATTATAACTATCAATTAGATCAGATGGAAAAAGTTGAAGATAAAGTAAAATATACAGTAACATTCTATTTGACGAAAACAGCAAATGAATGGAAAATAGATGATTTAAATGAATCTACTATGCAAAAAATACACGGTATTTACATATACTAATGTGTATTTTTTTTATACGAAAAATGTTATAATAAAAGAAGATATGGAGAGAGTAAGATGAATTATGAAATTGGGAAAATAGTAGAATTTGACGGTTTTTGTGGAAAAATTGTTTCTGAAAAGGAGGAGTTCTTATTTTTAAAAGAGAATATTGGTACACAAAAAGAATTAGTAGTAGGTGATTTGGTCGCATTCCGTGGAGAAAAAGTATGTAATCAAAATAGAGCTTATTTTATAAAAACTTTAGAAGAAGTTATGGAAAAACCAAAGCAAAAAATGTTAGAGAATAAATAATATAGGAGTGTAGTTATGAATTTTATAATTAATTTGGAGGAGAAAAAAAGAGAACTTGTCGATAAAATCCGTTTAGGAACAGCAGATTTGACTAATGATGATGAACTTTTATTTACTTCTGATATTAATCTTCGAAAAGAAATTTTCCAAATATTATCAACCAGTAGAGAAGTCTGGACTCCTAAAGTATGTGATTTTTTTTATAATAATGTAGAAGCAGAAGATATAGAACTACTAAATGAAACTATTTTTTACTATAGTTGTGTATCAAGAACTGATAGCGGTAAATTAGATGATGTAGAAGAACTAGCTGAATATACAGATAAAGAAGCTGTTTATCAATATCTTTTAGAAAAATTTAAAGATCCTAGTTATACTTTTTCTTCTAATTTTGGCAATCTTGTTGCTTCAGCTTTGATAGAAACAGAAAGATATTCTCTTTTTTCTAACTTAACTCGCGGTTATGTGAATAGACCACGCTTAGATTCAGATACTCTGAAAAAAGTATTACGAAATTATCCTTATTCTTTTAAAAAATTATGTTTAGATATACCTGAAGAAGTAGTTAATGAAGTAGAAGAAAATTATGAGGATTTAAATATTTATTCATTATTTGAAATATTTTTGAAGGATGTTGAAAATATATTTCCTATTTTAAAGAGAAAACTATTTGATCCTTCTACAGATATTACAAAAGCTATTGATATTTTTTCATTGGAGAGAGATCTTTATACTCATCAAAGTTCCATTGAAAGGTTTTATATCTTATTATCACCAGAAGAAAAGTTAGAGTTTGAAAAAAAAATGATTTTTGTATATCCAGAATGGTATTTAGATAATGCTTCTAATGAGACTATTAAAGCAAATATTTCAGAATTTGCGCAATCTCTTGAAAATAAATATCATTCTAGCACTTATAATTTTGAAAATACGGAAAGCATGTTAAGAAATCATTTTTTCTTATATTCTAGTCCTGAAATACTAGAAGTTTTATTGAGACAAGGAGATTTTAAAAATTTATTTCAAAGTCCTATTGTAGAACAATTTCTACCAAAGATTATGGATGCTATGAAAACAATGAACAAGAAATCTTTAAATTCTGATCGTGTTATTCCATTGATTGAAAAATATCCAGATTTTTGGAGAG
>CAZRIC010000161.1:0-3302 GCA_964600095.1 uncultured Muribaculaceae bacterium | reverse complement strand
ATAAGGTATAAAGAAACCTATTCTCATAATTTTTTTGGGCTTCCTCTACTTCCACTAAAATTATCGAAGCAGATTCCATTGTATTTTTCAAAAAAGGAAGATATTTTTCTACTACGTTCAACAAAGAATAATCTAATATTTCAAACTTTTTTGAAACATCTAATGCTGTTTTTAATGTAGTATTATCTTTAAAGGTTTGATAATCACCAATTGGTATTTCCATCAAACAATCAAGCCATTCTCGATTCATGATAATTCTCCTTCCCAAAGAATAAAACGAATATCTTTATCTTCCCATAAAGAATAATTTTGACTATGATTTTCTAAAAAATCAGGAGTTGTAAACACATAATGGACAAAATCAAATGTGTTTAGTTTCATTTCTATTCCTTCAATATTTTTCATTCCTAATAAATATCCACGACTAGATAAATCCTTCAACTTTTTAGCATGTCTACTAATTTCTTTATAAGAAAAGACAAAAACTAAAGACGAACGAAATTTTTCATTTTTAGTAATATTTTCTAACATCTCTAAATATTTTTCCTTTTCTAATAATTCTATAGGCATTGACAAAAAATATTTTGAGGAATCTTTTTCCATTAACACTTCCTGAAGACATTTAACAGAAAGTCTTTCAACGTTAATTAAAAATTGTTCTAAATAAAATTCTTTTTTCTGATATACTTGTTTAATTTCTTGAGAAGAATATCTAGAAAGCATTTTAATTTCATAGGTTCCTCTCACTAAATATCCGTTACTATAATCTAAAAGAGGTTCTAGTTCTACTTGATATTGCCCTTCTTCTAATAATTTAAAAAACTTACGATAAGTCCCTTCTTCTTTCTTAATAAAAGTAGATAGCTCTGTTTCAAATTCTTTCTTTTTATCTTCTTCTTTAATTTTTAGTCTACTTTGATATTTTCGTACAAAAATATCAAACCAAGTCTGATAATCTCTCTCATAATTCTTATCGATTACTTGTAAAAGAACTAGTGATAAATAAAGAGCATTAGAAAGAAAGATAATAGTATGAATATCCGTCTTTATTTTGTCTTCAATTTCATTTTCTTTATAAAAATGAATGGTTGCTAAAAGACTCATTTTTAATAAATCATCTTTTAAATTATCAACTGAAAAATATTGATTCAATTCTTCTAAATTAACTTTTCCTTTTAAATAGAAATCACGGTAATAAATAGAAACTATTTTTTCTATTGTCTTATTCAATTTTGCTTTATCATCTATTAAATATTTTATAAATAATAAAGAAGCATTAATTGTCGCTTTTCTTTTTCTTTCTATGAAAGCGGATAGAATATCATTCCCCATAAATCCTCCTTTTACTCAATAAAAAAGAACTACAGCCTTTTTTATTTCTTAACATTTATTAATATCTATTCTACTAGAGGTAGCAGTTCCACAAAAACCATTAGAATTTATATCTGAAATAGTTACTTTTCCTTCGTCATTTACCCGTCCATTAAAAGTTCCATTGCCAAGACTACCTGAAATCTCAATAGTAGGATTTGTTAATGACCTACCATTTGCATCTTTAAATGTTCCATTATAATAAAGTGTTCCATTCTTATAAATATATTGAGCATTTCTATCAAAACCATCATCATTATAATGAACACTATAAAAGTTTTCAATTGCACGCACTGCACCATCTATGCTGGAAGCAAAAGAACTTCTTCTAGAATTTTCTATAATATTTAAAATGATTGGAGAAGCAATTAACGCAATTAATGCTAAAATTACTACAACTGCAAGTAATTCTACTAATGTAAAACCTTTTTTACTCTTCATACAATACCTTCTTACTATATCAATAAGTATATCAAAAATAGACATCTTTTTCAATAAAAAAGGAATAATTACTTATTCCTTAATTTTGCATCAAAATTTTTCTCTATGTCAGCAATCATTTTTTCAAATACTACAGTTACTTCTTCATCACTAAGTGTTCTAGTAGGATCTGAGAAAGTAAGGGAAAAAGCAATTGATTTTTCGTCTTTTTCTACATTTTCTCCTACATAAACATCAAAGATAGAAACATCTGTAAGTAATCTTCCACCTGATTTTCTAATTTGTTTTAAAAGTTCTTCAGCCTCTAATTCCTTTTTTACAGCAAAAGCGAAATCTTTTTTTATCTCAGGATATTTTGAAGCTTCTTTAAACTTAATTGGTTTAATTTGCTTTTCATACAATTTTGTCATAGAAAGTTCAGCAACATAAATTTCATCTTTCTTATAACTTGGATGAACACGACCAATTACGCCAATAGTTTCTCTATCTAGTTTAATAACCGCACTCATACCTGGATGCATTTCTGGTAAGACTTTCTTTTCAAATGTATAACGATTTTTAAATCCAAGGTAATCTAATAAATTTTCAACAATTCCTTTAATCGTATAAAAATCACATTTTACTGTTAAACCTTGCCAATGATTCATAAGATAATTTCCTTCCATAAGAATTGCTACTTTACTTTCTTCTTGATAATCTTTTTGATAAGTCTTAGCTATTTCATAAAGAAAAATATCTTCCACATGTCTTGCTTTATTATATTCATAAACATTCATCAAAGATGGAAGTAAACTTGTTCTTACTACTGATTTATCTATACTCATTGGATTTGGAAGAACAACAGCTTCTTTATTGTCATATCGGAATAAAGATGCCATTTTGGGACTTATTAATGTATAGTTTTTGCTTTCATTAAGTCCAAGCATTCTTAAACGTTTCGAAATTTGTTTACGAATTGCTACATCCCCTACATAGACACCTCTTCTTGTTGGGACAATCGGCAATGTTGAAACTAAATTATGATATCCATATAATCTTCCTATTTCTTCAGCTATATCATTAATATTAGAATCAATATCTAATCTTCTTCTTGGAATGGTTACCGTAAAGGTATCTTTCTTATTTTGAAATGGGAAATCTAGACGTTTTAATTCTGTTTTTACATCCTCATCACTCAAAGTAATACCAAGTAACGTATTAATTTCTGAAGTTTTAAATGTTACCACTTTTTCTTTCTTATCTACCTTATCATGTTTTAAAACACCAGTTAGTATTTTCGCATCTGCATATTTTTCTAATAGGTAACAAGCACGGTCCATAGCAGCATCAGTATATTCATAGTTTAATCCTTTGCCATAACGGATAGATGCTTCACTTTTTAGATTTAATCGAGAAGCTGTATAACGAATACTTACAGCATCGAAAATACCACTTTCTACTATAATATCCTTAGTAGTATCATCTACATCTGTATTTTCTCCACCCATTAC
>CAZRIC010000160.1:0-3338 GCA_964600095.1 uncultured Muribaculaceae bacterium | reverse complement strand
TTTACGGAAGTGAATGTGCTATAATGAAATGGGTGATAAAATGAAAATTGGTGTATTAGGCACAGGAGCATTTGGTGTTTCTTTAGCCCTTATTTTAAATGAAAATGGGCACAATGTATCCATGTGGACAAAATTTGAAGAAGAAGCAAACTATTTAGATCAACAAAGAAGAAGTCCTAACTTAAAAAATATTATTATTGATGACGATATTCAAATATCTACTAACTTTGAAAAAACAGTACAAGATGCGGACTTAATTGTAATAGCAGTGCCAGCGGCATTCGTAGATGATGTTTCACAAGAATTAAATAAATATCTAAAAGAAAATCAGCATGTTTGTATTGCTTCTAAAGGTATTGAAAATGATAGTTGTCTATTTGTATATGATGTCTTTAAAAAATACATAAATATTGATAGAGTAGGTGTCATCTCTGGTCCTACATTCGCAATCGATGTTGCTAATAAAGTTCCAGTTGGATTGTCACTAGCAAGCACGAATTCTGAAACTATTGCCATTATCAAAAAAGCATTACAGAATAGTCATGTAAAACTAAGAGAAACAAATGATATTTTAGGTATTGAAATTTGTGGTTCTATTAAAAATGTTATTGCTATAGCAAACGGTATGTTAGATGGAATGGATTTACCAATTTCTACT
This sequence comes from uncultured Muribaculaceae bacterium, assembly GCA_964600095.1. GTDB lineage: Bacteria > Bacillota_I > Bacilli_A > RF39 > UBA660 > UBA5578. The sequence goes on along the minus strand of CAZRIC010000160.1, from coordinate 2,680 downwards.
CAGGCTATGATGATTACCGAATCTTTAAATGATATAAAAGAATTAATTGATGCTCTTGGAGGAGACAAAAACACAATTCTTTCTTTCGCTGGCTTTGGAGATTTACTTTTAACCTGCACTAGTACTAAAAGTAGAAATTTCTCTTTTGGTAGACTCCTTGGAAAAGGTGCCCTTCAAGAAGAAATTGATAGATATATAGAAACTACTACTATTGAAGGATTATATACTTTAAAATCTATCTATCAACTATTAGAAAATAAAAAAGTAAACATGCCAATTATTAATCTTATTTATGATATTATTTATCATGATAAAAAACCAGAAGATTTACTTACATTCTTAATTGAGAAAGGCTAGTTACTAGTCTTTTTATTTGCTGTATGATATGATTGAAATAGGTGATAAAATGAATTTAGATAGATATTGGGATAGCGTTCATTTAAAATATGACTCTACTTATGATGGATGGTTAGATAATTATCTATCTCTTTTTCATAAACAAGATTTAATTGTAGAATTAGGATGTGGCAGAGCCTATGATAGTAGATATTTGTTAGAAAAAGGATTTTCTAATATTACTGTCTGTGATTTTTCAAAAAAAGTAATAGATATCGTTCAAAAAGAAGTACCTAGTTTGAAAACACTATCTTTTGATATGAAAGATGGGCTACCTTTTAAAAATGATTCTATTTCAATTTTAATAGCAGATTTAAGTATTCACTATTTTGATCAAAAAACAACTAATTATTTAGTAGATGAAATTTATCGGGTTTTAAAGAAAAATGGTAAATTTATTGCTAGAGTAAATTCTACAAACGATTCTCTTTATATTCCAAATTCAGAAGAAATTGAAAAAAACTTCTTTTATAATGGAAATGTCTATAAAAGATTTTTTGATGAGGAATCTATCAAAAAGTTCTTTTCTAAATTTACGTTTTATCACATAGAAGAAAAAAATGTTGGAAAATATGAAAAGCCTAAAGTATTATGGGAATTTTGTGTCATAAAAAAATGAGTTTTTACTCATTTTATTTTGTCCTTTAGATCCTTATAAGTTTGTTCTAATATTTGCAGACTATTTTCACATTTACAATAAATGCGCCAATCATAATTAACATTTCCCATTTTCTCTCCTACTACTTTTCTTAAATATTGGCTAGGTAATTTACCTACTCTATAAATTATTCTTTTCTTTAATTCTTCTAAATAAATATAAGAAAACTCATTATGATAATTTTTAGAAAAAATGTCACATTCCTTAGATTCACCTAATAAAGAATCTAAATCAGACTTTAGCAAGATATCTGTTGGAATAGCATGTAAATGAGCATGATCAACACTAGAGCCTGCTTCATTAGGTTTTGAAGATCCATGCTCAAAAAAGATAGTATTACTATGATATAATTCTCGAAATAAAATTTCAATTTTTCTTTTTAATTTATCCGCTTCTTCTTTTACTTCTTTTGGGGTTTCATAATAATTAAAATAGTGCTCATTCGTGATAATCAAGAGATGTCCTACACATAGAGGAGAAATATCTACCGCTACATAATTATAGTTACCACTATATAATACTCTTTTACCAATAGAGACTCTATCACTTTTATCATTCGCATGACATAATTGGCATGATTCTAAATACTTCATTATTTCACACCCCTAATAATTTTATTCTGCTTCTTGTAATTCTTTTCTTTGTTTCTTCCACATACTTATTTTATCTATCCACTGAAACGTAGAAAGAAACGTACATAATAAGATAGGAAAAAATATAATAATTCCTTCTATTCTATTTATCTTTAATAAACAAATAGAAAAAATAATATCTAATAGAAAACATTTAAATACTTGTAAAAGGGAATCATCAATCTTTCTATCTAACTCTTTTATACTCATACCTAATCCTCCCTATATTTATTATAACATAAAGAAGAACAAAAAAAGAAGCATTTCTGCTTCCTTATTTTGTAAATGGAATAAGTGCCATAAAACGAGCATATTTTACTTGAGTTGCAATATATCTTTGGTGTTTAGCACAGTTACCAGTAATTCTTCTTGGTAAGATTTTACCTTTATCTGCACTAATATATTTTTTAATAACTTCTACGTTTTTATAGTCTACATCTTTTCCTGTACACATTTGACAAACTTTTTTCTTTTTTCTATAAAATTCTGCCATATTATTTCCTCCTTTAATCTAGGAAGTTATCGTCGATTGAAACAGAATCCCCATATTCAGCAAAAGGATCATTTTCAACACTAACACTATTATCTTGATAATCATATGGACTTGGATCAGAGAATCCTGTAGATGAATCGCTCTGTGATTTGTTTTTTCCTTCAACGAATTCAAAATTATCTAAAGCAACATCCATTGTATATCTCTTATTGCCATCTTTATCATCATAACTTCCGGTTTGTAATCTACCTTCAATACCAATTAAGTTTCCTTTATCAAAGAATTTTGAAATTGTTTCTGCTTGTTTTCTCCAAGCAACAACATTGATAAAGTCTGCATCCCTTTTACCATCCGCATTTGTAAATGTTCTATTTACTGCTACTGTAAAACGTAAAAATGCTGTATTGGCATTCGTATATCTTAGTTCTGGTTTAGCGGTTATTCTACCTACTAATAAAACTTTATTCATAGGAACCTTCTTTCTTAATCTTCTTTTCTAAT
>CAZRIC010000159.1:0-3338 GCA_964600095.1 uncultured Muribaculaceae bacterium | reverse complement strand
TTATGATAAAATATTCATTACGGATTTATGCATGAGCGAAGAGATGGCAAAAGAAATTGATAAGAGTTCATTACGTGGTAAGATTCAAGTGTTAGATCATCATTATCGTAATCTCCCTTTAAATTCTTATCATTTTATTAAAGTAGTAGATGAGAGAAATGGTATTCACGAATCTGGTACGAGTCTTTATTATGAATATTTATTAGAACACTATCCAAATGTGAATATCGCTAAGAACAATGTTTCTTATATGGTTTCTCTTGTTCGCTTAAATGATACTTGGGAATGGAAAAAGTTTCATGTTGAGGAAGCTAGGTATTTACCAATTCTTCTTAGTTATTATGGAATAGATGGATATATTGATAATTATGTAAAATTTTTATCTGAAAATGACTCTTTTTATTTTACAGAAGTAGAGACTATGTTAATTAATATTGAAAAGAAAAGGGTTGCTGACTATATTGAAGAACAAAAAGAAAAGATATTATTTAAAGAGATTCAAGGATATCAAGTGGGAATTGTTTTTGCAGAACTTTATCGTAGTGATTTAGGAAATGCTTTAGCAGAACTTTACAAAGATAAAGTAGATTTTATTATCATTATTAATATGAATAGGAGTATTAGTTATCGAGGGGTAAAAGAGGAAGTAAGTGTCGGTGAATTTGCTTCTATATATGGTGGAAACGGACATAAGAAGGCAGCTGGTTCTCCACTTCCAGAAGGGTTAAAAGAATGTATTATAGATTATATTTTTAAATAGAAGGTGTTAATGTGACATTAGATACAATAAAAGTAGGATATTTAAGAACAAATTGCTATTTATTAAAGAAAGATAATCAAGTTTTAATTATTGATCCAGGAGATGAATACTTGAATATTATCAATCAAATAGGGGATAATGAAACAATAGTAGGAGTTATTATTACTCATAATCATCCAGATCATGTAGGAGCATTAGAATATTTTGATGCGGATATTATTTATGACTATTTTACTTTAGAAGAGGGTATGCATACAATTGGAACTTTTACCTTTGAAGTTATTTATACACCAGGTCATAAAAGCGATTCTATTACTATTTATTTCAAAGAAGAAAAAATGATGTTTACAGGAGATTTTCTATTTAAAAATAGTATTGGTAGAACAGATTTTCCAACAGGAAGTATGCAAGATATGAGGGAAAGTCTAAAAAAGATAAAAAAGTATGATGCTGATATTGCCATTTATCCTGGTCATGGTTCTTCTACTATCTTAGGATATGAAATAGAAAATAATGCTTACTTTAGAGGAAAATAAAAAATGAACAGTATTAGAATAAATATTTTTTCAAAAGCCTATTCAATTAGTACTTCTACTAATACAAAGGCTTCTCTTTTAACTTATAAGAATCATAGTGAGCTTAGAATGAAGTGTAAAGAATATAGTGAAAGAAATTCTTTATTAGAACAGGTTTTATATGCTCTTAATTCCAAAAAGCTTACAACCTATGCTTGTTGTAAAGGGCATGTACAAAACGGCTATATTGCTTTTACAGCGCCCAAAGAAAAAGAAGATCTTGTAAATGAATTATGTACGGGATTACTTAGAAGATTTCCTGTGAAAGTTCATATTCATGAGGCGAGAGCTTTATTTAGAGGACTATCTGTTACGATTTCTTTTTCTTTAAAAAATAGAAAAGAAGTTTTAAAATGGATGCTAGATAGAATTAAAAACCCTAGAGGAGAATATAGTGATTACATTCGAGAATTGCTCCGTTTATGTGGGATACAAGAAGCAATTCATGATGATTTAATGTATGGATTAACAATCCAAAAAGTGGATGATGGATTACAGGTACAAACAGAACCTAAATTTTTCTATTTTTCTTTAGAAAGAAATATTTCTTTAGATCAATTAGAAAGTATTTGTGGATTTATGGATGACTTTACTCGTCTATCAAAAAATTTAGTTTTTACAGAGGAGAGTCTTTCCAAAGAACTAGGACAATTAAATGAAAAAATAATTCGTTTTTCTACTTTTCAATGTAATCAGTTGGTAGATTATTTTCCTAATCAAACAGAAGAAGATATTCTATGGAGAATGTTAGAATTAGAATGTTATCCAGGATATCTTAAAAGTTTTGTAGATAGAAATAAACGAAGAAAATTATCTTCTAGTGAAATGAAAAGAATTAATAGATTTAATCTAGAAGAGGGACTTTATTTGACTCTTTTAAAGTTAGATGAATCTTATTTTGCTAAAAAAGAAAAATCTTTACAAGTAAAAAAATACATGCTATAATAAATTTGTTTCGAAAAAAAGCGATGATAAAAGAGTAGTAATAAGGAAGCAGACTGAAGAGAGTTCATGGTTGGTGAGAATGAATAGGAAGCTCTTATGAATTCACTTTTTAGTGTTATAAAAGAAAATTTATAACGGTGACGCGTTATAGTCTTAGAGATTCTTTAGGAATAAATTAAGGTGGTACCACGACTAAGTTCGTCCTTATGTGGTATCGCCTTTTTTGTGTAGGAGGGTTTATAATTATGAAAATAAGTGAGAATGTGGAATTGTTAAAGTCAATTTTTACAAGCTCAAAAGTTATTCCAGAACTTCCTAGATTGAGACTTTTTTTCATAGTAAAAAATTATGGAATGAGTCATTTGTACGTAGGTAATAGAATGAATCATTTTATTGATTCTCCATCCTATGCTGAGGAAGAAATGGAAGAAAGAAGTGGTAGAACGTTATTATTCCATGATAGCGGTGATATGTTTTATTATGATGTTTTAGATGAGAATACAAGATGTATTAGACAAAAAGAAGGAGTAACAATAGCGAGTCATGTTGTGAAAGATGTAGAAAGTTTAAATGATTGCTTAAAAGTAAAGAGAATAGGAGGAAGAAAATGAAAGAGTTAGAGGCAATATTAAAAGAATTAGAAAAGAAAATAGAAAATGTTACAGATAGTAATGAATTAAATGAGGTAAGAGTAGAATATTTAGGAAAAAAAGGGAGTATTAGTTTATTTTCTTCTAAGATAGCAGAATTATCAGTAGAGGAGAAAAAAAGTTTTGGAGCAGAATTAAATAAAACAAAAACACGTGCTACAGAATTAATTGATGCGAAAAAGAAAGAAATAGAAGAGCGAATTTTAAATGAAAAATTAGCAAGTGAAAATATTGATGTTACTTTACCTGCTATGAATATTTCAGTAGGCGCACCTAATATTTTAGAAAGCATTATTGAAGAAGTAGAAGAAGTATTTATGTCTATGGGATATGATGTAGTAGATGGACCAGAGATAGAGGAAGATAAATATAATTTCGAATTATTAAATATTCCAAAAGGTCATCCTG
>CAZRIC010000158.1:0-3351 GCA_964600095.1 uncultured Muribaculaceae bacterium | reverse complement strand
GTTTAAAAAATGCGAGAGCAGTATTTGATTATCAACTACGTTATCAAAATATTGAATTATCATTAATTCCTATTCGTGATTTAAGAGATAATAAGAGTAAATATCGTTATTTATTTGATGCCTTAGATGATACAATAAAAAAAGAAGTTAGAGTTTTATTAGAAAATGTAGATTTTTTAGATTTACAATATATTAATATTGAAAATTCTTTTGGAATTGATAAAAATAATAGAGTAATTGATGCTAGTTATAATCATCAAACTGGAAAATGTGATTTAAAAGCTGCAGAAGTTAGAAAGTACGATAATAATCAAAAAGGAAATAGTGATGCAGATTATTCTTTTGATGTTACAGAAGAAGAATTTGATAGCGCAATTGAAGGAATTGATGTATCTAGCGACATTCCAACTATAGTAGAAGCAGAAGAAGTAAATGGAAAAGAAGGAAGTCAAAGGATACCAACAATTCGTGGTAGATCTATTAATATGGTATTTGCTTTGCAGGCTTTCCAGTATCCTGAAATTATTGAACGTAGTGAAATGTCTGACTTTGACAAATATCTTTATACAGGAATTATTAGAGCTATAAGTAGAAAAATGCAAATGAGAAAGTCTATGACTAATCAGAAGCAGTATGTATTAAAACAAAATCCAAAAAATAATAATTCTCAAGCAGCCTTTGTTGATGCAATCTTTTTAGCATTACTAGCAGGATTTTTTACAGGTATGGGGATATTATTTGTGTTCTCGCTATTAAGAACAATACTTTAAAAGTTTCTTAGGAAACTTTTTTTATATGTTAGGATTTTCAATGTCAGAAATATTTTCAGTACTAGATAGTGTTACAACATAGATAGCAATGATTGCTCCTACAATAGTTAAAACAGATGCTATCATTTGTAAGATGTCTCCTTTAATATCTACTTCTTTGGCTTTATCAATTTTGAAAAATTGGTAATTAACGTAAAGAAATAAAATAGCGATTAATAAAATTAATATTCTGTTGAAATAAGTTAGTTTTAAACTATCTTTATTTGTTAACAGTTTTTTTCTTTTTGAAATACCTAATTTTTGATTATAAGTAATAATGATTGCTATAGCGGTTGTAATGAGGGTAATGATTAATCCTATTAATTGATAATTAATGTATTTTATTTCTTCTTTTTCCATAATAAAATATATGTTTTTCACTATGAATTTACTATATATTGAAAGGATTTTATGATATAATTTAAGTGGTGATTTCTGTGAAACAAGAAAACATGAGAAATTTTTCTATAATTGCCCATATCGATCATGGAAAAAGTACATTAGCAGATAGGATATTAGAAGAAACTGGGGCAATAACGGAAAGAGAAAAACAAGAACAATTACTGGATAATATGGATATTGAACGGGAACGTGGAATTACAATTAAATTAAATGCAGTTCAACTTTCTTATGAATATCAAGGTGAAAATTATATTTTACATTTAATTGATACTCCAGGCCACGTCGATTTTACTTATGAAGTATCAAGATCTTTAGCTGCATGTGAAGGTGCACTTTTAGTAGTAGATGCTGCTCAAGGAATAGAAGCACAGACTTTAGCAAACCTATATCAAGCTCTTGATAATAATTTAACTATTATTCCAGTTATTAATAAAATAGATTTACCAAATGCAGATATAGATAAAGTTAAAAAGGAATTGATGGATACTATTGGTTTTGATGAAGAAGAAATTCTTTTAGTAAGCGCGAAAACTGGTGTTGGAATTAAAGAGTTAATAGAAGCAATTATTGAGAGAATTCCATCTCCAAAGGGAAAAGAAAAAGAACCTTTACAGGCATTAATATTTGATAGTTATTATGATTCTTATCGAGGTATTGTAACACTTTTACGGGTTATGAATGGTAGCGTTCGTATAGGAGATAAAATCAAAATGATGGCAACAGATGCTACTTATGAGGTAGTAGAACTAGGTATACATAATCCTTATGAAAAAAAAGTAGATGTTTTGAAGACTGGTGAAGTTGGGTTTTTATGTGCTAGTATCAAGAGTATTGAGGATGTAAAAGTGGGTGATACTATTACTTTGAAAGAGAATCCCGCATCTATGCCATTAGCTGGTTATAAGCCTATGAAACCAATGGTATTTTGTGGAATTTATCCAGTAGAATCTAGTAGATATCCAGAACTTAGAGAAGCATTAGAAAAGTTAAAATTAAATGATGCATCTTTGCAATTTGAACCAGAAACTTCACAAGCTTTGGGATTTGGATTTCGCTGTGGCTTTTTGGGTTTACTTCATATGGAAATTATTGAAGAGAGAATTGAACGAGAGTTTAATATTGATTTAATTGCTACTAGTCCTTCTGTAGTTTATGAAGTAGAACTTACAGATCATTCTACATTGATGGTTGATAGTCCAGCCAAAATGCCAGAAAGACAACGTATTTCCCTTATTAAAGAACCATATATAAAAACGAATATTTTTGTTCCTAGCATTTATATAGGACCAATTATGGAGTTATGTCAAAATAAAAGAGGAAATTATATTTCTATGGAATATTTAGATACAACAAGAGTAAATATTCATTATGAATTACCTTTATCAGAAATTGTATATGATTTTTTTGACAAGTTAAAATCTTATACAAAAGGATATGCATCTTTTGATTATGAAATGATAGGATATCAAAAATCAGATTTAGTTAAAATGGATATTTTATTAAATGGGGAAATGGTAGATGCTTTAAGCCTGATTGTTCATCGTGATTTTGCTTATAATCGTGGAAAAGCGATTGTTGAAAGCTTACGAAAACTAATTCCAAGGCAACAGATTGAAATTCCAATTCAAGCCGTAATTGGAACAAAAGCAATTGCACGTTCAGATATAAAAGCAGTTCGTAAAAATGTTCTTGCGAAATGTTACGGTGGAGATGTATCTCGTAAGAGAAAATTATTAGAAAAGCAAAAAGAAGGAAAGAAAAGAATGAAAATGGTAGGAAGTGTAGAAGTTCCACAGGAGGCCTTTTTAGCTGTTCTAAGTATGGAGGAGGAGTAATATGTCAGAGGAGTTCAGTAATACACCAAAATCGGAAGCGGATAAAAAGTATGAGGAAATGGTTCGTCGTGTAAAAGAAATAGCTGATTATGCTATCAGCACTCGAACTGTTTCTACTAGGCAAATTGCAAAATATTTTACAGAAAAGAGATTTAAGATTAGTAATGCAACTGTATGCGTATATTTAAGTCAAAGACTTCCTAAAATAGATCCAGTCCGTTATGCTAAAGTAAAGCCATTGATTGATAAAAATACACCAAAGAGTATAGAGACCGTTGAAGTTAGAAAGCGTATTTATACAGCAG